>NZ_JBEKBF010000012.1:0-139779 GCF_050015535.1 Binatus soli (SeqCode)
CCTTTCTGCGTCCAAGCCACCGAAGCAAACGTCCGCTGATTACCCATCACCGCACCTCCTCATCCGCCACTCAACCAGTTCCTTTGTACACCAATCGATCAACTTATGCAGAGGTTCCCTAGGGGGCAATGTTAGCCTCGTCCGGGTGCGACAATCGGTAGGTCGGGCGATGGCGCGCGAGAAGGCGGCGTTTGCGGCTTGAAAAGCCTTTGGACTCAAGTCCGGGAACCTCTCATTTGCAATCCACGTGGGCTTGGTGCGAGTCTGACTCGTGATTCAAATGGGAATTCCGCTTAACTCCTTCATGCGATCAATCGCCAGGCTCACTTTCGCACTGCTGTTTCTACTGACCGCGTTTGCGCGCCCGGCGTTGGCGCAGTCAGATGACGGTGGGTCGCTAGACAGACCAAGACGCCCGTAAGTAAACTTTCCATCTCGCCCACGAAGCTGAGCTACAGCGTCAACCTCGACAAAGCGACCACCGAGACCAAGCATTTCAACATCAAAGACACCGGAACGCTGGCGTTGGACGTAACCGTTGGCGTGCCCACCCGTCCCGACTACAAAATCACCTTGGGTGGCGGTTCGAGCACGATTGCTGCCAAAGGAAGCCTCCCGGTTGTCGTTGAGTTCAAACCTATCGGAAAAGGGACCTACGACGGGAGGATCGCGATCACCAGCGGTGCGACCAGCGGGAAGAGCACGGCGACCGTGACTCTGAAGGGGAAAGCGAGGCAGAAGAAGCCGACCCCGACCGCAACTGCGACAGCGACCGCCACAGTGACGGCAACCCCTACGCTGACTCCGACCCCGCCCGCTCCGACTCCTACCCCGCCGACCCCGACTGTAAGCGTGACCCCCACGCCTGCCGCAACGGCTACCTGTACGCCACGGCCCTCAGCGACTCCGGATATCGCGCATCTCATTTTGATCTCGGGAGGTCAAGCCTCCGATGGCACTCCACTGAACAGCGCGGAAGTCTTCAACCCGGTCACTTATATATTCAGCCTCACGACCAGTGCGATGAATGATGCTCGGTACGGCCACGCATCAGCGGCGATCAACACGAGCGCAGGAGCCGATGTCCTGGTGACAGGTGGCTTCGATCCGACTGGCGTCGCGCAATCTACCGAGATCTTCACCGGCTCTACATTTGTCGCTGGCCCAAGCATGACCGACTCGCGCGAAGGCCACACGGCAACTGCGTTCAACGACGATTCTACCAACGTGTTGATTGCGGGCGGGCAGGATGCCAGCGGCACCGTTCTCAATACAGCCGAGATCAGTGGCACGGCTACAAGTCCAATGAGTACGCCGCGCGTAAACGCTGCTACCGTGCTCTTGGCAGAGCCGTTCTCAAACACGTGTCCAGCAAACGCGGTGATCACAGGCGGCTCGAACGGGCTAATCCCGCTACAAACTGCGGAATTGTTCAACCCCGGTTCCCACACCTTTACTCTGACCGATGATGTTTCGCTGGGCGGCAGTCAGATGAACGCAGCGCGTGCGTTCCATACCGCGACGCTGCTGCCCAACTCCGGCGAGTTCCTGGTGGCGGGCGGCGAAGGCGTCGCTGGGGTTGCTCAGGCGAGCGCAGAGATCTTCGACGTGGGGAGAAACAAATTCACGCTGACGACAGCACTCAGCGGAACGGACATGACCGTCGCGCGCGAGAAGCATACGGCCACAGCTTTTGGGGAAACAACGGTCTTGATTGCGGGAGGCCTTGACAGTTCCAATAACGCGCTATCGACTGCAGAGGTGTTCGATCTCTCGACGAATTCGTTCACGGCGGTCGGCTCGATGCATAGCGCGAGATTCAATCATGCGGCCGCAATACTTCCGAACGGCAAGGTGCTCATCACCGGCGGCGAAGATGGAAGCGGAAATACTCTCAATACTGCCGAGATCTTCGATCCCGTGACGAACAAATTCACCCTGACTACCGATGCCTCGCTCGGCGGCAACCGCATGAACGTCGCGCGGAAGCTGCATACGGCAACCGCGTACTAGCGGCGAGAAGCGCGCCGCCATTTGTAAGGCCGGGCAGAAAAGGCACGTGTGTGGCGAATTACTGATTTCCCCTGAAATGTTCCGAAATGGTGCTTGCGCCGTTCCTGCGCTTCCAACAGACGAACAAAGCGCGATCAAGAAGTTCAGCGGTGAGGCCAAGGGTATTTGGGGAGCGGGCGGATCGGCTTCGGCGAGTGCGGACATCGAGAATGAGAGGTGAGCCGCAGGGGTGACCCCTGCACCCAGTATTAAGGCCGCCCGCCGTTGGCGGGCGCGGCCCCTGGCCGTTGGCACGCCGTGTTTTCCTTTCTTAATACTGCGCTGCCGTCGCCACGGCCAGGGGTGACCCCTGCACCCAATGTTAACGCCGCGCTCCGTTGTCGCGCGCGGCCCCTGGCCGTTGGCACGGCTGGCCAGTATTAAGAGAACCTCGAGCGCGCGGGCGCCGCACGGATGTCCCTCACTCGCGCCAGAGGCGAGGACTCGCCCGTCTGAGCTGACGCGCAGCGGCCTTCCAGCAGCGCCGGTTTGCATTTCCCTGCTCGATACTCCCCCTTGCGTCAACTTTGACGATTTGCCTAGACTGACCATACGTTCATTTGACTGACTGTCCAGTTTTCTCATGACAAAGGAAGAAGTAATCAAGGAATTCCGGGTGCGGGAGATCCTTGAAGCCGCACGCCGCGTGATGGCTCGATACGGTATGCAGGGCACGACCGTCGATCGCGTCGCCGAGGAAGCGAAGGTCGCCAAGGGCACCATCTACCTCTACTTTGATACCAAAGACGAGCTGGTCCATACCGCGGTGATCGAGGGTCTGCGCGAAATGACGGCGGAGGTTCTTGCTTCGGACGATCCGTCGATGCCGCCGCTGGAACGAATCCGCAGACTCATCCTGGCCCAGTTCCGAATTCTGGCCTCGAACCAGGATTTTTTGAAGACATTTATCATCGGCAATTCGCTGGATATCGAGCTCGAATCCGAGACCGGCCAGCGAGAATTGCGAGTCTATGCCGGCCATCTCGATTTCGTCGCGTCGGTGCTGCAGGACGCGATCGACCACGGCGCCATTCGGCCCATCGATCCGCAATTCGCGGCGTTCATGCTCGGCGAGATGCTGACCGGATCGCTGCGGCGGCGGCTGCTCAAGCTGGCGTCGAGTCCGCTCGAATCGGATGCCGAAGCGGTCGTGGAACTTTTTCTAAAAGGGATTGCGGCGATTCCATGCGACTGAAGTCTCTCAGGGTTCCGGCTTTCGCCGGGCTGGCGGCCGCGCTGGGCGCGTTGGCGCTTTGCGGATGCCATCAACCGGCTGCGGCCGAGGTCGAAAAGGATAAGACGGGGCCGGCGCCAATTTCGATCGCGGTCGCCACGGCGCATCAGCAGAGTCTCGATCGCACGGCCGAGGTGCAGGGCGCGCTTTTCCCGCGCGAGCACGCGGTGATGTCGTCGGAAGTCGAGGGCGCGGTCGTCCAGGTAGCCGCGGACTTCGGGGACAAGGTTAGCGCCGGCCAGGTGATGATGAAAATCAACCCGCGCGAATATGAACTGCGGGTTGAGACCGAGCAGGCTTCGCTCGACCAGGAGCGCGCCAAGCTTGCCAACTCGACCGCGCGCTACAATCGCGCGCAGGCGCTTAGGCGAGAGGCGACCATCTCGCCCGAGCAGTTCGATCTAATGGCGTCGCAGATGCGCGTCGATCAGGCTGACACGGAATGGGCGGAAAAGGCGCTCGCGATGGCGCGCAAGAAACTCGGCGACACCGAGATCAAGGCGCCGTTCAGCGGCTCCGTGCAAAAGCGGATGGTCTCGCTCGGCGAGTACGTCTCACCCGGCAAAGAGATTTACGAACTGATAGCGACCGACCCGATCAAGCTGCGCTGCCCGATGCCGGAGCGGTTCGTGCCGCTGGCGCGAGTCGGGATGCCGGTGAAGCTTACGATCGACGCCAAGCCCGGTGCGTGGTACCCGGGAAAAATCACGCGCATCGCGCCGGCGCTCGATGAAAGCAGCCGCACGCTGTTGATCGAGGCCGAAGTCGCCAACCCCGACGGCGCGCTGAAGCCGGGATTCTTCGCCCACGTGACCATGGATCTCGGCCGCGATCGCGCGCTGTTCGTGCCCAGCCTGGCGGTGCTGCGCTACGCGGGCGTCGCGCGCGTATTCATCGTCGATGGGGGAGTCGTTCGCGCGCGCGAGGTGACCACCGGCAGCGTCGTCGGCGACCAGATCGAAATCACCGCAGGGCTGAAGGAGGGCGAGCAGGTCGCGGTCAGCGACGTCGATCGCCTGGCCGACGGCACCGCGGTGATCGCGAAGGCGCAGTCGTGATTCTCGCCGACCTGTGCGTGCGCCGGCCGGTCTTCGCCACGATGTTCGTCGGCGCGCTGGTCGTGCTCGGATGGATCTCCTACATGCGGCTGGGCGTCGATCTGTTTCCCAAGGTCGATGTGCCGACCGTGATGGTCACGACGTTCCTGCCCGGCGCCGCGCCGGAGGAAACCGAGGCGCGCGTCACCAAGCCGATCGAGGAGGCGGTCAACACGGTCAGCGGAATCGACGAGATGCGCTCGAACACGCTCGAAGGCGTGTCCCGCGTCATTATCGAGTTCAAGCTCGAGCGCGGCCTCGACGCCGCCATGCAGGACGTGCGCGACAAGATTTCGACGGTGCTCGATCAGCTGCCCGACGGGACCAAGCCGCCGATGGTGCAGAAGTTCGACCTCGACGCGGTGCCGGTCGTGACGATCACGATCACCGGCTACCAGAGCCTGAAAGAACTCACCGAGCTGGCGCGCCGGCGCCTCAAGGAACCGCTCGAATCGGTTGACGGCGTGGGTTCGATCGATATCGTCGGCGGACGCGAGCGCGAAATTCACGTGGACGTCGACGCCGACAAACTGCACGCGACGGGAGTGACGATTCAGCAGGTCGGCGCCGCTCTGTCACGGCAAAACGTCGAGTACCCCGGCGGCCACATGAAGCAGGGGATGTCCGAGGAGACGCTGCGCACGCTGGGCCGTATCACCGAGGTTCCCGATTTCGCCAAGGTAATAGTCAGCGAGGTCGAGGGCCGGCCGGTGACGGTCGGCGACATCGCGTCGGTCGAGGATGGGGTCAAGGAACCGCGCTCGCTGTCGCGCTGGGACAACAAGAATGCGGTGTCGCTGGTGGTGCGCAAGCAGTCGGGCGAGAACACGATCGCGGTCGTCGATCACGTCAAGGAGCGCTACGAGACGATCAAGGGCACGCTCCCGCCCGGGGTCGAGGTGATCTTCACGCGCGACGCGTCGGCGTTCATCCGCGAGGCGGTCCGCACCGTGCAGGAGCATCTCGTGCTGGGCGGAATCTGCGCGGCGATCGTGGTGTTCTTTTTTCTCGGCTCGATTCGCTCGACGCTCATAGCCGCGGTCGCGATACCCGTTTCGATCATCTCGACTTACTCATTGATCTTGTGGATGGGTTTCACGCTCAACCGCATGACTCTGCTCGCGCTGACGCTCGCGGTCGGAATAGTAATCGACGACGCCATCGTCGTGCTCGAAAATATTTTCCGCTTCATCGAAGAAAAGAACATGGACCCGTTCTCCGCCGCGAAAGCGGCCACCGCCGAGGTTGGGCTGGCCGTCAGTGCGACTACGCTGTCGCTGGTGGTCATCTTCGTACCCGTCGCGTTCATCCACGGCGTGATGGGCCGGTTCCTGAATTCGTTCGGCCTGACGATGGCGTTCGCGATCATGGTGTCGCTGCTGGTCTCGTTTACGCTGACCCCGATGCTGTGTTCGCGTTATCTGAAAGGCAAGTCGGCGGGCGGCGCGAAACACAACAGCTCGAAGGACTGGAAAATTTTCCGGTGGATCGAGGACTACTACGCGCTGGCGCTGCGCTGGTCGCTCGATCATCGATGGGTGCTGGTCGTCGCGTCCGTCGCGTTGGTCGTCTCGATCCCGTTCCTGGGCAAGCTGGTCGGCGCGACTTTCATGCCCGACGACGACTCGAGCGAATTCGCGGTTAACATCCGCACGCCGCCCGGATACTCGCTGGCGCATACCGATCAGATAGCCGCGCAGATCGAGGATCGGCTGCGCACCATCCCCGAAGTCCGCGATCTGTTCACCACCGTCGGCGACACCAACGGCGACGATCGCGTGACGGTCGCTCAAGTTGACGCGAAACTCTTCCCGCTCGAGCAGCGCCGCCGCAGCCAGGAACTGGTGATGGCGGACGCGCGCAAGTTGATGGACGCGTTTCCGGCGCTGCGCGTGAGCGTCGATCCGATCAAGCCGTGGGAGCAGGGCGGCTATCACGAAATGGCGGTCGAATACGCCATGCGCGGTCCCGACCTCGAAACGCTGCGGACGTACGCCGACAACCTGATGGCGCGGCTCACAAAAATCCCCGGCATCGTCGATCTCGATTCGAGCTACGAGGGCGGGCTGCCGGAGCTTCAAGTCAACATCGATCGCAGCAAGTCGGCCAACCTGGGCGTGTCGGTGGACGATATCGCACAGACGATGCGCACGATGGTGCAGGGCGACGTGATCACGCGTTTTCGCGAAGGTCAGGATACCTACGACGTGCGCCTGCAGTTGGCCGAGAAGGACCGCAACAATCCGATCGTGGTCGCAGGGCTGACGATTCCTTCAAGCAAGGTTGGGCAGGTGCGGCTGGACAACGTGGCGACGCTTACGCACGGGACGGGCCCGGTGCAGATCGATCGGCAGGACCGCCAGCGCAACATCTCGATCGTCTTCAACCTCGCGCCCGGATTCGCGATGAACAAGGTGATGGACGCGGTCACGCGCGAGGTCAACCAGATTCATCTGCCGCCCGGCTATATCACGGCGTTCGGCGGTGAGAGCAAGATGTACGGCGAGATGGTCGCCGGCTTCGTGGTCGCCTTCCTGCTCTCGATCATCTTCATGTACATGGTGCTGGCGGCGCAGTTCGAGAGCTTCGTCCATCCGATCACGATCATGTTGTCGCTGCCGCTGGCCGTCCCGTTCGCGCTGATCTCGCTGTTCGTCTTTCGCGAGCATCTGATGCTGTTCTCGACGCTCGGCATTTTGCTGCTGTTCGGCATCGTGAAAAAGAATTCGATCCTTCAGCTCGATCAAACGCTCAACCTGCTCCGCGCGGGACTGCCGCGCCGCCAGGCGATCCTGACCGCGAATCGCGACCGGTTGCGGCCGATCCTGATGACCACGGCGGCGCTGGTCGCGGGCATGATCCCCGTCGCGATTGGGCAGGGCGCCGGCGACAGCTCGATTCGCGCAATCGCGCTGGTCGTGATCGGAGGTCAGACTCTGTGCCTTCTGATCACCCTGCTGATTACCCCGGTCGCTTTCTCGCTGTTCGACGATATGGAGAATTGGTTCCGCAACTTCCGCAAACCTCCCGCACGGCTCAAGCTGGTCGAACCTCTTTACGACGACGAGCCCGAACGCCACGCGATCAACTAGCGGCGCGCGTCTCCATCTTCAATCTCGGGCCGGCGTTCTGATACGCTCGCAAAATTATTGAGCGCAGGAGACAAACCAATAATGGGTCAAATCGTAATCGTTCTTGCACTCGGGCTTGCCGCGGGCATACTCGGCGGATTCGTCGGCGTGGGCGGAGGCGTCCTGATCGTCCCGGTGCTCGTGCTGGTGCTCGGCTTCGATCAGCATCTCGCGGTGGGCACCTCTCTGGGCGCGCTGCTGCCTCCGGTCGGAATCCTCGGTGCGTACGAGTACTACAAGCACGGCCATCTCAACGTCACGTATGCGCTGCTGCTGGGCTTGGGCTTGCTGGTCGGTGCTTACATCGGCGCGGTGTACGCCGTCAGAATGCCCGGGACGACGCTTCGCCGCATCTTCGCAGTATTCCTGCTGCTGACCTCGCTTCGGATGCTGTACAAATAGATTTATCGCGCTGATCGCCCGCGACTCGATTTCCTTGCGCTGCCGGATTGCCCTTACTAAGTTCGCGATATGGACCCGGCGCTTGAAAAAGCACTCAACCTTTTGCTCGAATCCGAGCGCGCCGGAGTGATTGCTCTCGGCACGCTCATCGCCGACGTCAAGCAGGACGAACTGAAGAAGTTCCTGTCCGGCTCGCGTGCGATGGAACAGCGCAACGCCGAGGAACTCGAGGCTCTGATTCGCGACAACGGCGGCGATCCGTCCAGCGGCATCGGGCCGTTCGCGGCCAAAGTCGCCGCGCTCGAGTCGATTCGCGATCGCCTGAACCTGATGTCACGCGGTCAGGAATGGGCCGCGCGCAAAACCGAAGTCGCGCTCGCACTCGCCCCCGAAGATGGCCCCATACACGACTACCTGACTGCGATGGCGAATCGGCATCGCGCCGAAGTGGAATGGGGCCGCGCGGAAGTTATCCGCCTCATGTCAGCCGGCTAAGGGGGTACCCGCTCGAGCTTAAGTCTCTATCCGGGACGACTCTTGCGAGGTTGCGCGCGCGGCGCGATAATTCCACCCTCCGGTGGACGCATAGCTCAGCCCGGTTAGAGCGCTTGCCTCACATGCAAGAGGTCCCTGGTTCGAGTCCAGGTGCGTCCACCAAATTCCTCAATATTTTCAAAGGCTCGATTTCGAATAAGTGACGGACGCAGTCATCTGCTGTGTCAGATCTGTGTCAGAAGCGGGCGCGGCAGCCGTTTCGTCGCCTCGCCACTGTTTCCAACAATCGGTCGCAACTGCAGTTTCTGGCGCGCTTTCAAGACGCTTCGTGGGATCGATTATCGATCACCGCGGCGTCGCTTCGGCCGAACAACTTCGTTTGCCGGGGTAGGGGGGTCAAATCACTGGGAGTCGGCGAGCGTTGACCGCGTGCTGGCCAAACGCGTGTGGCCGCAGGTTCGGGGGGAGGGGGAGTGGGATGATGGAAATCACAAGCAAAACCATTCGCGATCGAATCGTGGAACTGCGGCGGGTTGCCGCACGCGAGCTGGTTCCCAATCCGAAAAATTGGCGGCGGCATCCGGCGCGGCAGGCCGCGGCGCTGCGCGGCGTGCTCGAGGAAGTGGGATACGCGGACGCGCTTCTCGCACGTCAGTTGCCAGACGGTCGTCTGATGCTGATCGACGGTCACCTGCGCGCTGAAACCACGCCTGACCAGCTGGTGCCAGTGCTGGTACTTGACGTCGACGAAGCCGAAGCCAACAAGCTGCTCGCGACACTTGATCCGCTGGCAGCAATGGCCGAGACCGACAAGCTCGCGCTCAAGGATCTAGCCGGGTTCGTGCAGACCGATAGCGCCGAGTTGCGCGAGTTGCTCGACGGGACGGCCGGCATTGCAAGGGAGGCTCAACAGGACGCGATTCCTGCGCCTCCGGTAACCCCTGTGGCGCGTTTGGGCCAAATCTGGCAGTTGGGGTAAGCATCGGCTCCTTTGCGGCGACTCTACGCGCCCGGAATACGTTTCACGCCTGATGGGCGATGAAAGGGCGATTTTGTTCGCGACTGACCCGCCGTATGCGATCGGGTACGCTGGCGGCTCCCATCCGGCCACTAGGGCGAACCGGGCCAAAGCCAACCGCGACAAGGACTGGTCGAAGGTCTACCGCGAAGCCGGCCGAACCGCGTTCGAGAACGAGGGCGTCGGCGGCGATAGCGGGCGATCGTTCTATCTCGCCTTTTACAAAGTCGCGATCGAATGCGCGATCGCACCCAACGCAGTATGGTATTGGTGGCACGCCTCCACCAGGCAGGCGATGCTCGAGGGCGTCTGGAACGAAGTCGGCGCGTTCCATCATCAGCAGATCATCTGGTTCAAGAGCCGACCCGTCCTGACCTATTCGGTCTATATGTGGGCGCACGAGCCATGCCTCTTCGGCTGGATCAAAGGCCAGAAGCCCGAGGTCGAACGCAAGCAGGAGGGCGGGTATCCATCAACGGTCTGGGAAGTCCCGAGCGCCGAGATTGAAACCAACGAGCATCCGACTTCGAAGCCAAATCGGCTGTTCGCGATTCCGATGCACTTGCACACTCAGCCCAACGACCTCTGTTACGAACCGTTCAGCGGCAGCGGATCGCAGCTGATAGCGGCAGAGCAGCTCGGGCGCCGCTGCTACGCGATCGAGCTGGAGCCCCGCTTCGTCGATGTAGCGATCTCGCGCTGGGAGAAACTCACCGGTCAAAAGGCCGAAGTAGTGGAGGAGGGTGCTGCGGATGAAAACACCGGGACCGCCGCCAACGCCGACTAATCTGAAGGAGCTCCTTGGGAATCCTGGCAAGCGGCGACTGAACAACAGGGAGCCGGACCCGGAGCCCGCGATTCCTTCGTGTCCTTCATTCCTGAACAAGGAGGCGCGCCGCGAGTGGCGCCGCGTTAGCAAGCTGCTGTTTGCGAACGGCTTGATGACCCAGCTTGATCGCGCAGCGTTAGCCGGATACTGCGACGCGTACGCCCGCGCGGCGGAAGCTTCACGCCAGCTCCAGAAGTACGGCCTCATCGTGAAATCGCCCAACGGCTACCCGATGCAGTCCCCGTACCTCGCGATTCTCAACACCGCGCTGCAGGAAATGCGTGCGTTTTGCACGGAGTTCGGAATGACGCCAAGCTCGCGCTCGAGGGTCAAGACCGCGAATCCAAAACAACGCAGTTTGTTCGGCGATTTTCTCGATAGCAACGAAGAGGTCGTTTCATAAATTGATTAGGTGGAGAGACCCCTACGATGCCGGCTCGTTCCCAGCATTCACATTTGCGACATCGAGCCAGCCGTGGTCAAAGGTGAAGGTTCGTGCCTTGCAAGCCGGATCTTGGATACGCACGATGCGCCGACCGCCGTCATCGTCTGCATGCTCGACAACGTAAAGCCAGTACGCCTCTCCGTGCTCGCGGGCACACTCGAACTGGGGGCGCGAAAGCCCAACGGGCCGGTCGTGCAGGCTACTGCTCATTGCCTTTACTTCGATCCATCGAGCAGGCTTGCCGTCGTCACCATATTCGAATAGGTCGTATCCTTCATTGAAGGGCGGCGTCCGCTGCAACTGAGGCTCACTCTTGAGAATGAACGTGATCGCCTTTTCCTCCAGCGCCATCCTGGCTTGGTGATCCAACGCGTCGAGGCTCGGATCTTCCTCATCTGGGCGCACGCCAACGTAGGAAATGAATGGCCGACCTCCCGCGCCTGCGGACGTGCGCTTGGGCGAATCGTGGCGAGCGCCCGACGAAGTCCCACTCGAAAGGGCGCCGGCGCGCGTCTCCGTGCCGGGACCGTGTCTCGCATCACTACCAGTGCTTTCTCGCCCGCCGCCGCTTTCCATAATCGCTTCAATCTGTCCAACTTGTGCTGACGGGGAACAATGTGACCGATAGGGGGGCGGGTCAGATCTCTAGACCGGGTCGGCGCGCGACCGCGTTGCCAGCCACGCGCGTGTGGTCGCGAAATTAAGCAAAACGGGCAGGAGGGGCAGGATGGGGAGAAAAAAGCCAGAAGTTACGCCAGCAATTCGGGATCGGATTCGTGAACTCCGGCGGATCCCGGCCAAAGAACTGCTTCCGAACCCACGCAATTGGCGTCGGCACCCCCGCGAACAGGCTACCGCGCTGCAGGGAATCCTGGCCGAGGTCGGTTACGCCGATGCCCTGCTGGCGCGCGAGACGCCTGATGGACTGATGCTGATTGACGGCCATCTTCGCGCAGAAACCACGCCGGACCAGCTGGTGCCGGTGCTGGTACTTGACGTCGACGACGCCGAAGCCAACAAGCTGCTTGCGACACTTGATCCGCTGGCAGCAATGGCCGAGACCGACAAACTCGCGCTCAAGGATCTCGCCGGTCTGATTCAGACCGATAGCGCCGAGCTGCGCGAACTGCTCGACGGCACGGCCGGCATTGCCCGTGAAGCGGCACAGGACGCGATTCCCGCGCTTCCGGTAACCCCTGTGGCGCGTTTGGGCCAAATCTGGCAACTGGGGGGGGCAAGCACCGCCTACTTTGCGGCGACTCTCCTGATTTTTCCGCCCGCATCCGTCAAGGGCTGCCAGAACGCCGCGGCTCCTAATCTTGATCTTGTCCCTTACTACGGCAACCGGCTTTGCGCTCGGGGCTGGGTCCATTCCTATTACAGTTCGAAATGCGGGAACAGCAGCGTTAGCCCGAACCGCACCGTGTACATTGGCGTAATCCCTGTGTACTGTCGGTATGCTGTCCATTCGCCTGAGACCCAGGCATTGAGCTCGAGCCCTTCGGACTTCCACACCTTCCCGAAACCGAAGCTGATCGGAATCCTGGTCGAACTCCCATGGCGCCAATTGACAGTCCATGTAGAGTCGGAGGATTTGATATACCATCCACGCCTCAGCGTGTACGAAATCAGCGGCTTGAACTTCATTCGGTTCTGCGGGGTGGCAGAAGAATTCGTGTAGGCAAAGGAGATGGGATTCTGGTATAGGAATCCCACCATCAACCGCGGAATGCCGCGATATGCGGCCGCAGCGGCAGGTCCAACTTCCCACGCGTGTTTTCCCGCACTTGGAACCCTCCCCGTCGGAAACACGAATGTCGGTCCCACTGCCCAGCCGAACCCTGTTTCTTTGGGGTCGGGCCAGTTGGAGATGAACAGATCGAACAGCTCGGTATCGGCGAATTCGGTTATTGTAGAGCTGCTCTGCGATGTTGCCAGCGTTCGCAGCCTGAACGTAGGTGTTATTACTTGTCTGAAAGGAAGGAATGAAAGAGGCTCTACCGGCAGTTCTACCTTAAGTTGAAGTGTGTTGGTCTGCGCCGATGTTTGAAAATTCCTTGGCGTATACAGATCTTGGAATTTCAGCTGCGTCAGAATCGCGGTCGGGTCATCGACCTTTCGCGCTAGTTGGTCCTCTTCCGATTCTATGCCCGACGAACCACTAACAGCGTCCTGACCATACGCGCCGCTTGCAATGGCGAAGACAAGGACGAAGGCCAATACCGGAGTCCCCGAGATTCTAGCGTAAATCGTCAGCGCTTTTACCTCCCGAATTTTGATGGACCTCGCTGCGGTAAAGAGCGACCGGCTGGAGCATCGCCGTGCAAACACTGCCGCGGCGGGTTCTAAAATTTCCAGATGATATTGAGCGCAACGAAGTTAAGAAGGTTCGTTGAGTAATGCCCTTGCAGCGTTCCGGCGAGTGGTCCGCGGCTATTACTGATGGGACCGGGGCCAGCGTCCATTACCTCAAACGCAGCCCCGGCTGTTACGTCGCGATTGATCTCGTACTGGACGCCTGTGCCATATCGCAGCTGGCGATCTGCAGGCAGGACTGCGATCCGATTCGCTGTCGAAACCGGCGAGCTGTCATACGCAAATCCCGCGGACCACAGCCATTTTTCACCGATTCGCAATTGTTGCCCGATCGCAATCTGACAGGTGTCCGAGAAATGCAGGTTAGCCTCGATACTCCTCTGGTTTTTCGCAGAGATTCCGACCGGGAACTCCCCGAATGCCGACCAATTCTGCCATCCAACATTACCCATCAGACTGAAGTTGGGTAGGACCTCGTAGACCGTGCTGAACATCACTTGCTGCGGCTCTGTCATAGGGATGTTGGCTTTTACTCCGTCTATTTTCTTGCGAATAAAGTCGAGACCTGGACCGAGACCCGTGACGTGCGGCCGAAAGCCGAACTTGTAGTCTTCCGGTGATTGATAGGTGAGCCCGATGCGGAGTTTGGAAATCGGCCGGAGCAAAATGCCGACATTACCGCCAAATGCTTCGTCCCACGACTCGAGCGCGAGGCCGCCATCGGGCACGCGCGGAAGAGCGTTGTTAATCTTCGATTGAAACGTGAGACGCCCGACTCCAAAGTTGAAACCTGCTCCCACTGACAGCCAGTTGCTTACCTCGTAGGCGATTGACGGGTTGATTTTGCCAGTGATGAGTGACGCCTCGGTTATGTAATAGCGTCCGACCCACGTTTTGCCGTAGTCTCCACCAAGTCCGTAATCTGAAAAAACCGCCACGCCGAGCCGCAACTTCTCAGAGAGTTTGTGGACATAGAAGAACGACCCGAGCGGAAAAAACACCCCTGCATTGCCGCCGCCACCGCCTGACGTCGTCGTTTGAGGGGCAACGTCGAAGTTAGTCGAGGGCAGGAGCACGCCGGACGCGGTTAGCAATTGTGAATGGTCGAGTAGAGTCATCCCGGCGGGATTGGCGGCTGCGGTCGAGGCGTCCGATGCCATAGCGGCTCGTCCGGCGCTTGCCGTGCCGAGATCGGGAGCTCCCGTTTCATACAACTCTAGCGCGGCACCTCGCGCGGAGGAGACAAATGCGAGTGAGACGACTATTGCAAGAGAAATAGTCCTATAAACCTTATGCAATGGCGGTTGCGCGGTTACCTCCGGCATGGCTTTAGCGGTAGGCTGCACTATTCGGTCCTTCATTTGAAGATTCCTCTCTTTAGCCCGATACGTGGCGCGATCGTCTCGATGCACACAAGTCGTTTCCATCTATAGCTTCAAATCAGGGAGCAGCAGCGTCAGACCGAACCTGACGGTATACATCGGCGTGATCTTTGAGTATTGGCGGTAGGCCGTCCACTCGCCCGACACCCATGGATTGAGCTCAATTCCTTCGAACTTCCAAACGCGGCCAAAGCCAAGGCTGATCGGGATCGTCGTCGAACCGCCGTGACGCCAATTGACCGTCCACGTCGAGTCGGATGATTTTACGTACCAGCCGTGGCCGAATGTATACGAAATTATCGGCTGGAACTCCATCTGGCTTTGCGCTGGCGCTGAGGAATTGGTGTACCCAAGCGATATGGGATTCTGGAAGAGGAAGCCGATCATCAAGTGCGGAACGCCCAGGTATTTGGCTGCGGCTGCGGGTCCCACCTCCCACGCGTGTTTTCCCGCAGTTGGGTCTCTTCCCGTCGGAAACACGAACGTCGGTCCCACTCCCCAGCCGAATCCGGTCTCCTTGGGATCGGGCCAGTTGGAGATGAATAAGTCGAATAGCTCCATATCGGTGAATTCGGTTATCGTCGAACTGCTGGATGATGTCGCTATCGATTCGACCTTGAACGTCGGGCGAATGACTTGCTGAAACGGAAACCCCGAAAATGCTTCTATCGGTACAACTGCACGCAGCTGAATTGTATTCGTCTGTGCCGAGGTCTGAAAATTCTTCGGAGTATACAGATCCTGAAGTTGCAGTTGCATTAGAATCGCGGTCGGATCATCTACCTCTCGCGCCAGGCGATCTTCTTCGGACTCGGCGCCGGCAGAACCAGCCAGCAGGCTCTGGCCTCGCGCGTTACCGCTGATCGCAAGGAAAATAAAAAGAAATATTTTGACGATCCGTCCTATCACGAAGTGCTTCAGCCTCCGAAAAGAGGTCCCTTAATCAATTTCGGGATGACGGGAGTAATCGCGAACTGGAGGTTCCATTTCTGGCCGAAGACATCGGGATGAACCGGCATGTACTGACCTTGAACCTGAAGTTTCACAGGAAGCGGGCCAATCTTGATTACCTTGCTCACATTAAGGCCGATAGGAAACGTCACCTCGTTTCCGCTCTTGTTCGCGTACCAGTTAACCAGCATGTTGGGCGATGTCCCGATGCCCCATCCATCGCCCGGCAGATAGACGAAGAAGTATTGAAGGTTCATCTGGCTCACAGTCTGCGAGCCTGGGCCGCCGGTCGAGAACCACTGCTGAGGAAATACTCCTGCCAGCCACTTTCCACCCAGGTATCCGAATACGCCGGCGGGTCCAAGCTGCCATTTGTTCTGCCCAAGCCTCAAGTTGCTCGCGGTAGGGAAAATGAAACTGGGGCCCGCGCCCAAGAGCCATGGGCCGGCGAGCTTCGGACTGGGCGAGAGTAGAGTCGCGAGGATCGTGTCGCCGAAGCCCGTGACGCGATGAAGATGCAGGCTCTCGTTCACGTAAGGCGTCGAGTTCATCACCTGGAAAACGGGCCGAGTGATCAGGTTCCAATCGTCGGTCAGCGCCAGTGGCAGAACAGGCTGAAACTGGAGGTTCACAACGTTGCGATCCGGCTTGTTCAGCCAGTAGGTATTTTCTTGAAGCTGAAGAGCCCAAATGCTCGAAATCGGGTTCGACAGTTCTTTATTAACTTCGTCGAGTGATTTGTCCTCCGTCGTCTGCGCAGCAGCGGAAGGTACATGTACGAAGGCCAAAAGCGTTATGAGAATGAGCGATCGCGTAAATCGATTTTTCATGGCGCCTCACATTCATCGCGGCTCGCTGCCAAAGCTGGCCAACGACGCTAGTTCGCTACACCGGAGAATTTATTTCGACATCAGCACCTTGCCGGTGGTGCTATCGATGTTGAACAGCCAGAAGGCCGTCACGTCTTCCTCCAGGATCATCGCGACCATGCCTACGCCAGGTGCAAAAAAATTGTAGCCAATGTTCTGCGTATGGGCCGGACCAACTTTGCCCTCGCACTTGACGCGGAACAGGACCGCCGGGAAAGTGCCGGCCGGTACCGTCACTTGGTAAGTACCGATGTAGGTGTAGGTGCCGTTGATAGATCCGGAGTATCTCTGGTCGCTCGGGTCGTCCAGATAGTTTACTGAAACTTGTTGCGTGTATGTTCGCGTCTCTCCCGGTTGCATGCCCTTGGGCACGAACGGATTAGCAGGCGTGGTGACGACCACCACGCCCTCGCCGGAGTCGGTGAGAGCGGCCATTATGATGTCGCCCTCTGGCGTCTCGCGCATGAAGCCGGCGAGCGAGGGCGTGAGCTGAAACCGCCAGGCCTTTTTCCCGCCTGGGCGCCTGGCCTTCCAAAGTCCAAGCGTCTGCGTGGTCCCCGCGTGGGGGCCGGCGACGACCTGGTACTGCTGTGACTTCTCTTGAAGCGGGAAGTAGACGGAGGGGTCCGCGATAGGTTGGCTCGGCAACGCGATGCCCACCACGCCTGGCCCAAGCTGGGCGGTTATATTTTGCTGATCTTCCGGAGGCAGAGGCAGCACGACACCTTGCGCGCGCGCAGCCCCTGAAACCAGCAGCAAAAAGCCGAGCGATATGGTTATAAACTTTCCCATCAGGTTCCTTGCTCCATCAGCGCCGGGTCGGCGCACTCGCTCCTACCGATACCGTTACCGTGGCCTGAGCCGTTGGAGGGCCACGGGCTCAAGCCACAGCCATCGCGCCCCCGCTAGTATCCGCTCTGGACGAAGACGCTGCCCTTCGGTCCGATTCGGACACATTCGGCCTGGCCATTGTAATCGGGGTTGCATATGGCTTTGTCAGAAGCGGGACACTTGTACAAACCCGCTTCGAGCGGCTCGCACTTATTGAGATCGAAATGCAACTCGGTCCTTTTCATTGCCGCATCCTGGGCCGGCGGAGGAGTGGACGACGAGCATCCACCAAACCCCACCATGCCCATCACTGCGATCGCTAAAACCATCCGCTTTGCCATTTGTTCTGCCTTAGTTCCTGAGTTTCTATTTACCATTGAACCTACCTCCAATCACTTTTTCATATGTCTTGCGTGCCGCAGCCGGCGACGCCAAGCTCATCGGGTTATTCCGTCCCTCTTTTCATCGCCGCGATCCGTGCCTGAAGTTCTGCCTTGAGTGCTTCGAGATTGAAACTCGCTCCGCGTTGCATCGGCGGGAACGCGATAAAGGTCTGCGCTTCTTTGGCGACCTCCTGCTGCAGGAAGACGAAACGCCAGAACTCGTGGATGTAGAAATCCGGCATGTAGTAGGCGGAACCCATGTTGCCCTTCCAGATCCCCATCCGCTCGAATGGATCGAGCCGGAGATTGGTTAGGAGCGGCATATCCAGATGTACAGTGCTCCCAGTCCATCCATCGGGCTGATCGATCAATCGGAATTTCCAGTCATCAATACGGACGGCGCCCAGGGTGCCTTCGGCGAAATAGAAGACTTCATGTCGGTTGGACGGTCCCTTAGCGGTCAGCAGGTCCAACTGGTTGTAACCGTCGAGATGTACCTTGTAGGTCGTGTTGCCCAACTGCTTGCCCTTCAGCAACTCGTCCTTGATGCTAGGATCGCCGGCGGCGGCGAGCAGGGTCGGGAAGAAGTCCAGACCGGACATGATGCCGTTCTCGACCTTTCCAGCCGGGACGTGGCCGGGCCAGCAAACGATCATCGGCACACGCATGCCGCCTTCCATGATCGTTCCCTTGCCGGCGGCGAAGGGCGTGTTGCCGCCATCTGGCCATGTAAAGTTCTCCGCGCCGTTGTCGGTGGTGAACACGACGATCGTGTTGTTGTCGAGACCGTCGGCCTTCAGCTTGGCCAGGATACCGCCGACGACGTCGTCGAGCTGGGACATGACGCCTTCTTCCAGATACCAGCCGTTCTGCCCGTTCAATTTGGCGGCATATTTCGGCGACAGGTGCGAAACGATGTGCGCGCGGGTGGGATTGACCCACAAGAAGAACGGCTTGCCGTCCGCCTTGGCCTTGTCGATGAACTTCACCGAGTAGTCGAGAATGTCCTCGTCAACCGTCTCCATGTTGTACTTGATGCCGGGCATGGGATGCGGCGGCAGCGGCCCCTCATCCACGATCCGCTGCTTGCCTATCTTGCCCCAGCGCGGCTGCACGGTCGGATCGTCGGTCGTGGTGGCGAAGCTGTGGATCAGGTTGCGCGGTCCGACGACATCTTTGAGTCCTGCCGGATAGGAGTGCCAGAACGGGTCCTCCATCGCGTCGAGGTGATAGAGATAGCCGAAATACTCGTCGAACCCGTGCACGGTCGGCAGGAACTGATTCAGATCGCCCAGATGGTTCTTGCCGAACTGGCCGGTTTCATAACCCATCGCCTTCAGCGCGGTAGCAATCGTCGGCGCCTGGTCGGGTATACCGACTGTGGCGCCGGCTTGGCCGACCGTGGTCATGCCGGTGCGGATCGGCAGTTCCCCGGTGATGAAGTTGGCGCGACCGGCGGTGCAGCTCGGCTCCGCGTAGTAGTCAGTGAAGCGCATGCCCTCGGTGGCCAACTTGTCCAGATTCGGAGTCGTCGAATACATGAGACCCTGGTGGTAAGCGCCGATGTTGGACCAGCCGATATCGTCGCCCATGATGACGAGAATGTTAGGCTTCTTGTCCTGAGCCCACGCCGCTTGTGCGACCGACAAGCCTATGATTGCGCCCATCATGAGCGCGATACTGAAGTGTGTCCTTTTCCGACTAAGCATTTGAACGCTCCTGCTGCATTTGGTTTTTCGTCTTCTCTTAGCTCTGCGCGGGTTTCCCCTGCAGTTGCAAGATGCGATTTGGGATTTTCTGCGCCCAATAGTCCATCGCGTTCTGCGCGTCGCCCCATTGGAATGACGCTGCCCCCTTCATTCCGATGCCGCCCGCACGCTGATCGACTGCTTCGGCCAGCAACGCGCCGGTGACCGAATCGGTGGCCTTCATCTCGGCCTCGGCCGAACCAACGAACGCATAGCTGCCGGTAACCATCGATTGGGCAACGTTGATGACTTTCACTTGCGGGATAATTACAGAGATGGTGCGAAGTGCCGGGACTGCAGTCGTCGCGTCCATCAGCGCCACCCGCAAGGTCATAACGCCGGGTCCCGGCTGTTCGACAAGGGTGAAACTCTTGGAAAGGTTGGTCTGCAGCGCGTTGTAGAAGTATGTGGTTAACGTTTGTTGATCCGCTTGCGACACCTTCGAATCGGCAGCGGCCCAGAACTCAACCGGCACAAGCTGTATCTTGGTGTAGCTGCTCCATTGAGCGTCGGGACTTATCCAGGCCAGCGCGGCGCCACCCTCTGGCCCGGGAGCCAGCTTGGACGCATCGGGGCCGAGAAATCCCGTAACCGAAGAAGGCAATGGGCCGCCCGCCTCGAGCGCCTTCTCTGCCGCTGGCGCGCTCTGGACCGTAGTCGCGCATCCTGCAGCCAGCAGCACCGCCGCGAGAGCCGCGGTTGCGGTCATAGTGGTCAGCATTTTCCTTCGCAAACTGTTGTTCATCACGATCTCCTTCATAATGTTGGCTCCCGCTAGTTCAGTCTCTCCTTGGACTATTTCTTCTCATCGCTGCGTTGTGAATCGGCGCACTGCAATGCCGGACAACCGGCTCTTGCCTGGAGTGTGTTCGCGCAACTCGATGACGGGTGAAGCTTGGTCCCTTTTTCCGGGCAGCGATATTGTACTTTGGTACAATGGCCGAACGGCCGCCGCGCGATGCACAGTATGCTTGCGAGCAATGGTGCGGATGATCCGCACCATTCTCCCGCGCAGTTGGTATCGTTAGTTGTTTAAAGAATCGACGGCCACAGTCATTGTGGTAGATGACGACGCGTCTGTCCGCCGCGCGCTGCGAACGCAGCTGCAGATTTTGGGATTCAACGTGTTGGACTTTCCAAGCGCGGAAGAGTTCCTGGCGAGCGAGTTCCCAACTGGCGACGCGTGCCTGCTGTTGGACGTCTACATGCCGGGAATGAGCGGAATTGAACTATGCCGGAGGATGGTTGAGTCAGGCCGGCGCTTGCCGACGATCCTGATAAGTGGCCGCGATGATCAGCAGACCAAGAAAATGATGCGCGACGCGAACCCCGTTGCGAGCTTGCTGAAGCCCTTCGACGAAAAAACCTTGCTACGGGCGATTCGGAAGGCGTTGCCGAACCAGTCGAGCTTGCTGCACTAAGCGCTACCAAACGCGCTATACCAGCAAGTAGTTCTTCTCATTAGCGCGCCACGCTCGCTTCAATGCGACTCCCTATTGTATGGTCCGCAGCGAGGGTCGAATCTGCATTCCGCCGCACCAGTCGCGGAGATCCAACCCCCATGCGCAGGTTTCGCTGATGCGACGACCAACGACGATCGGCACAATCGAGCCAAAGCGTACTAGGGCCGCGCGCGTCGGTCGCGAACGGCGCGAGCTTGATCGCTTCGAGTCGCTGGTGGTCGAACTATCGGCGGCAATGGCGCGGGCGCCGGCTGACGCCGTCGATCGCGAAATCGAATCCTGGTTGGGCAATATCTGCCAAGCCCTGGGTCTCGACCGAAGCGCCGTATATGAGCGTGATGCGCCGGGCGAGCCGGTACGCACGACGCATACCTGGCTTCGAGCGAATTCTCCGCCTTTTCCTCGGCATTATGATCCGGGCAAGTTCTTTCCGAAGACCGCCGACTGGATCATGGCGGGCAATCATCTTATGTTCTCGCGTCCAAGCGATATACCGGTTGAACTGGCGGATGTGAGGCGCTTCGTAGAGCGATATGGACCCAAGGCTTCTGCGGCGATCCCAATGTGGGCCGGTGGCAAAGTCATCGGAGCAGCGACTTTCGGCAAGTTCCGCTCGCCTCGGGAATGGTCGCCTGAACTGCTCGATCACTTGGCCCTCGCGGTGCGACTCTTTGGAAGCGCGATCGAGCGCAAGCAGTCAGTCACAGCAATGCGAGCAGCTCGCGCTGAACTCAGGACCGCTTCGCGCCGTAACTTGATGAGCGAACTCGTCGCCTCGCTTTCGCACGAAATCAACCAGCCCCTTGGCGCAATTCTGAGCAACCTCGGAGGTCTCGCGCGCCTGCTGACGAAAGGAAATCCGCAGCCCGCTATGGCCTTGGAGGCGGTTAACAATGCGATTGAAGACACCAACCGAGCGGCTGAAATCGTTCGGCGCATCCGGTTCATGTTCAAGAAACACGTGGAGCACAAAACCGCAATCGACATCGGCGCCCTGGTCAACGAAGTGGTGAAGCTTACTGCCGGCGAGGCCGCGGTTCGGAAGATCTCAGTGCAGATCGAGGTATCGCCTTCCGTGGATCGAGTCATCGGCGATAGCATCGAGCTGCAGCAGTGCGTACTGAATCTGCTCATGAACGCCTTCGATGCGATCGCAGAGGCCAAATCTGATCGACGCGGCGTAACAATCAAGGTCGCTCCGGAGAAGACCGGATGGGTCGGCGTAAGCGTAAGCGATAGCGGCGCGGGTGTTGACCCTGCCGTCGCGAACCGGCTGTTCGAGCCATTTGTTACGACCAAGAGCGAAGGTATGGGATTGGGCTTACTCGTCACCCGATCGATAGTAGAGAGTCACGGCGGCGCAATCTGGTCGACGCCAAATCCCGACCGCGGCGCCACGTTCACCTTCACGCTTCCGGTTGCCGAAGGGAAACGCGCCAGCGCGTCGAGAAGCGCGGGTTGATCGAACTCAAGAGGGCAGCGTTCGAACGGCGTGAATCCCGAGGCTTCCAGCCATGCGCACTAGGTCGGCGAGTGAGCCGGCGCCCATTTTGCTCATTACACTTGCGCGATGCGCCTTCACGGTCCGTTCGGTTGTTCCCAATTCGGTGCCGACTTGTTTGTTCAGCAAACCGTCGGTTACCAGGCCGAAAACTTCGCGTTCGCGGGAGGTCAGAGAGCGCTGGAGGTCTTCAAGTTCGATCCGCTGCAATTGTTCAGCGCGCCGTCTGCGCGAAAGATCGGCGCCGCGTGCTATCGAGCTCAACAGAGCTTGATCGTCAACCGGCTTTTCGAGGAAATCCACGGCGCCTCTCCTCATCGCCTGCATTCCGAGCGACAGATCGCCGTGACCGGTGATGAAAACGATCGATGCGTAGGGAACCGTGCGGTTGAGTTCCTCCTGAAGCTGAAGCCCATTCATTCTCGGCAGGTAAATGTCCGCCACGACACAATCAAATTCCTTCGCATCAACGGCATCGAGAAGTTCCTCAGCGCAGCAGTGAGGAGTGACCTCAAAGCCGGCAGTGCTGAGTTGGAAGAAAAGGGCCTGCCGCACCCGCTCGTTATCTTCGATTATTGCGACCCTGATGGGTCCGGTCGTCTTAACAGTTTTGATGTCCTCGCCGTCTTCCGCGCTGCCGCTTTGAGGTCCAACGCGAGTCTTTGCGGTTGCCATCCTTCCTCCCAGGCGTTCGCTGCAAGATCTGTCGAAATACTACAAATCATTGACGGCATAGAGCAATTGGACTGTGGTTATCTGCGGCACAAATGGCGTTCGCACGTAAAATGACGACGCATGGCAGCCCCATTGATGATTCAAGCGATACGTTCGGATCTCTATACTTCCCATTGCGAGAACTGCCGATTACCGGCTTCCGAGACTCGTTTTCGAGAGTCGACCGTTGAGTAAGAAAAAAAAGGCCCGAAAAAAACCGGCGAACCGATCTGGAAGCGGACCGACCGCGTCGCGGACTCGCGCTTGGCTCCTCCCTATAGCGATCGCAACCGTCGTCGCCGTCGTCTTCCTGACGCGATGGATGCGTAAATCCGTGCGTCCGGCACTTCCGTTGACAACACTCTCGATGCTCGGCGTGAAATTCGTTGGAGCCAACCAATGCGTGACCTGTCACGAGCAGGAAAATGTTCGCTGGCTGGGTTCGCATCACCAACTGGCTATGCAGCCGGCATCAAATCCCACGGTGTTGGGCGATTTCAACCACGCCAGCTTCAACAACAACGGCATCACTTCAACTTTCTTTCGGAGTGGCCCGAAGTTCATGGTGCGCACCGATGGTCCGGATGGGGCACTTCATGATTACGAAATCAAATACACGTTCGGCATATATCCGCTGCAGCAATTTCTTATCGCCATGCCCGGCGGACGCTTGCAAGCGCTCGGGATCGCGTGGGACAGCCGCCCATCCGAGCGCGGGGGACAGCGGTGGTTCGCTCTGTATCCCGGCGAGAAGATCACATATGAGGACTCTCGGCATTGGACCGGTATCGATCAGAACTGGAATTACATGTGTGCCGATTGCCATTCGACCAACCTGCACAAGAACTACGACGCTCGTACTCGCACCTTTTCCACCTCCTACTCGGAGATCGATGTGTCGTGCGAGGCCTGCCACGGTCCCGGTTCCAATCATGTGGTGTGGGCGAAGAAGAAGGGTGATTGGAAGAAATTCGACACAACCGAGGGTCTGACGATCGCGCTTGACGAACGCAAAGGCGTTGCATGGCGGATCGATCGCGCGACCGGTAACGCGCGTCGAAGCTCGCCGCGTCGGTCACAGCGGGAGATTCAGATGTGTGCGCGATGCCATTCGCGGCGCGGCGAGATTCACGAGGACTACGTGCACAGCCAGCCGGCGGGAGATGACTATCGCGTGGCGCTTCTCGAGCAGGACCTCTACTACCCGGATGGGCAGATAAAGGAGGAGGACTACGAATACGGCTCTTTTATCCAGAGCCGGATGTTCCATGCCGGCGTGACCTGCAGCGATTGCCACGAACCGCACAGTGGCAAAATTCGCGCCATCGCCAACAACATTTGTATGCAGTGCCATTCCGCACAAAAGTACGATTCGCCGAAACATCATTTCCACAAAATCGGATCGGCCGGCGCTCGATGCGTCGAATGCCACATGCCAACGCGCACATACATGGTTGTCGATCCGCGTCGAGATCACAGCATCCGCATTCCGCGCCCCGACCTGTCGGTAAAGCTCGGCACTCCCAACGCGTGCAACAATTGCCACACGGACAAGTCGGCCCAGTGGGCGTTGGATTCCGTGGACAAGTGGTATGGGCATGCGGCCCAGGGGTTTCAGCGTTTTGCTGAGACACTGGATGGCGGGTCAGCCGGCGCACCCGGGGCACAGCAATCGCTCGAACGACTGATCGCGGATCGTGAGCAGCCGGCTATCGCTCGCGCCACTGCGCTTTCCATGCTCGCCAACTACGCTCCGCCTCCGACCGACGCGGCGGTTCGTGCCGGAGTCACCGACGATTCGGCGCTGGTGAGACGCGCTGCCGCCCACGCTCTGTCAAACTCCGATCCGGGCGCCAGCGCAAATGCATTGGCGCCACTTCTCTCCGATCGAATTCGTGCCGTGCGGATCGAAGTGGCAGAAGTGATCGCTGGGTTGCCCGCGGACAACTTTCCAGCAGATGTTGCCACCGCTTTTAGCCGCGCCACCGATGAGTACATCAGCGCACAGCAATTGAACGCGGACCGTCCCGAGCCGCATCTGAATCTGGGATTGCTGTATGCCAGGCAGAATCACTTCGACAAGGCGGAGGCGGAACTCAAAACCGCATTATCGCTCGAGCCGGGTTTTGCGCCTGCGGCGGTGAACCTCGCTGATCTTTATCGCGCACAGAACCGGGATAAAGAGGGTGAACGCGTGCTCAAGGACGCCATCAGTCGTTCGCCAAACGACGCGTCGCTTGAACACGCGCTCGGTCTGTTGATGGTGCGTCAGAAGCGCAGTGTGCAAGCGCTCGACCTGCTGGCGGCTGCCGCGCGCATCGAACCGGGCAATGCCCGTTATGTTTACGTGTATGCGATCGCGTTAAACGGTGCTGGCCAGACTCGCGCTGCAATCGAGACGCTCGAGCGCTCGATCAAAGCGCATCCTTACGACCGCGAATCACTCGCCGCGCTGGCAAACTTCCTGGAACAGGCCGGCGATCACGCTAAAGCGCTGACCTATGCGCAGCGCCTCGATGAGCTCGAGCCGGGGAATCCACAAGTTCGCCAGATGCTGAAAGAGCTGAACGACCACCCTCACGGCTGACGTGCATTGTACTTTGGTACAATAGTCGCATCCGCCCGCCCGATGCAGAATCTGCTCTTGAGACCCGAGCGTCAAACCTTCGGCGGCGCTGAAACCATTTGCAAACAGAAGAGAGAATGAGCGAGAACAACTTATGTGGAATGCGAAATCGAAGCTGCAGCGTTTAGTCCTGGCGATGTTCGATCTGCATGGGAGTGAAGAGGGAAGAGGAAGCCGTACAGTTTCTGCGCAACGATCCACAGATGCGCGCCGCCTTCATCGACGGAGTAGCAGCGCCGATCGCCAACAAAATATTTGAATGAGGCATAATCTCATGATCGCCGCCAAAAAAGCCCTTCGATTTGGTTCATTGCTGTTTGATGCGATGAACCGATACAAGCCCACCGGGTGCGCTCTGCTACTGACGTTGGGTGTGCTTGTGACCGCGACGGCCAATGCCCAGCAGCCGCAGCCGGCACCCAAGGCTTCGAAGCCTGCCAAGGCGTCGGTCCAGGCGCTGTCAGCGCCCGCGCCGGTGCTCGAGCCCAAGGCGATAGAGATTCTAAAGGCCGCATGCGCCCGACTCGCCGCAGCCCACTCGATGTCGTTCACCGCGGTGATCAGCTACGAGAGCCCGAGCCGCTTCGGTCCTCCCCTCATCTACATGGTGCGGGATGACGTCACCCTGCAGCGGCCCGATAAGCTCCGGGTGCTCACGCTGGGTGACGGTCCGGCCAGCGAGTTCTATTACGA
This sequence comes from Binatus soli (SeqCode), assembly GCF_050015535.1. Lineage (NCBI taxonomy): Bacteria > Candidatus Binatota > Binatia (SeqCode) > Binatales (SeqCode) > Binataceae (SeqCode) > Binatus (SeqCode) > Binatus soli (SeqCode). The sequence goes on from NZ_JBEKBF010000012.1 coordinate 26,181, forward strand.
CGGCAAGACGATGTCGGCCTTCGCACCGGCCGAGAACCTGGTCGCGGTGGCCAGCGCCCCGCCCACGATCGACGGCGCGTTGGAGGCGGCCTACAAAGATGCGGCCACCTACTTCCCATTCACTGACGTGATTGTCGCCGACCCCTACGAGGGAATCTCCGACGGGATGACGACCGCCTTCTACATCGGGCAATCGCACGTGATGGGAGGGACGACCACGGACATGGTCGCAGTCAGCAACAACTGGGTGTTTGAACAACTCTGGATTGGAGCCGACGACAAGCTGCCCCGAATGGCTCGCGCGGTGTTCCACGCCGACCCGGTCGGTTTACGCCACCAGATCGAGTTCTCCAATTGGCAAATTGACCCGGTCGTCGCTCCGGACGCCTTCACCTCGCCTGGCCTCGCATCGGCCAAGCGAATCTCGTTCAATCGCCCGGATCCGCAACTTCCGCCGGGCATCAAACCTCCAAAGAGAGCCACCTCATCGAAGGCAAATTGAGGATTATTGTAATGAAAAAAACAGTCATTGGCTTGATGGGCATATTGATAGCTGCGCTTTTGCCTCGACCGGTCGGGGCTTGGTCGCATGCGGGCAGGTACGGCGGCTCTGCATCCGGCGGGGGCGGCTCTTGGAACGCCAGGGGTGCCGGCGGTGGTTCGGCATCGGGAGGGGGTGGCTCGTGGAGCGGTCATGGTGCCTATGGCGGTTCCGCGTCGGGCGGCGGCGGGTCCTGGAACGCCCATGGCGCGGAGGGCGGCTCCGCGTCGGGCGGCGGGGGCTCCTGGAATGCCCATGGCGCGGAGGGCGGCTCCGCATCGGGCGGAGGTGGCTCTTGGAACGCCCATGGCGCCTATGGTGGCAGCGCATCGGGCGGAGGCGGCACCTACCACGCGAGCAACAGTTACGCTACGACTACGTACAGCTCGTACGGCCACTACTATGGAGGTAGCTATAGCACCTACCATCCACCTACTACTGTGAACTACTACGGCAGCAGTTGTTCCAACTGCGGGGGCTGGCAGACCGCTGGCGCCGCTGCTGCGGGCGTCGCGGTCGGCATGGCTGTCGGTGCGACATTGGCTAGTGCCAACTCAAGCGCAGCCGCGTCGAACGCCTACAGCTCGGGCTACGCCGCTGGCAGCGCCAACACCGCGTACCCGATTGGGGCGATCTATCCGACGGTGCCTGCAGGCTGCGCCCAATCCGATGTCGGCGGCACCACGTACTACTACTACCCGTCCCGCAATACGTGGTTCCAGCCATCATTCGGCGCGAACGGCGTTTATTATCGCGTGGTGCTACCTCCAGTTTGATATCGGACTGATCGAAATTAACATTATTCTAGTGAGGAGAAAATCGATGAACTCAATGACCTTCAGGACAGTGCTCTTTTCGTTCGCGATCATTGCGGCGGGTTGTGCTGGCGCCAAAGTGACGGGACAATCCGAGCAGGCGCCAATTGGCACTGCACGACCGTCCGCTGTCGTCATCTACCCGTTTGCTGTCAGCCCTTCTGAAGTGACTCTGAACCAGGGCTTTTTCCAGAAGGCATATGTAGCGATGTCGGGTGAAAATCAGACCGACCAACAAGTTCAGCTCGCTGACCAGACAGCGCAGAATGTATGTGTGCAGGTTGCGGCAAACCTCACAAACAAGGGCATCACGACGACGTGCCTGGGCCGCGGTACGCCACCTACCGGAAGTAACGTACTAATCATCGATGGCAATTTCACCGACATCAATGAAGGCAATCGACTTCGCAGGATGGTTATCGGCCTGGGTGCTGGTCAATCTACGCTTGATACCGCAGTTCAAGCCTACCAGAGGACAGACCAAGGCTCCCAACAATTGATGGATTTTAGCACTCATGCGGACAGTGGCTATATGCCAGGGGCGGGAATCACCGGGCCGGCAGGCGCAGCGGCAGGGGGAGCCACAGCAGCGGCCAGCTTGGCCGTGAACGTGGCGGCCGGCGGCGTAAAGAATGTGACATCATCTACGGGATTTTTAGCTGATAAGACGGCCAAGCAGATTGTCGACCAAGTGAGCGGGTATTACGCGAAGCAAGGGTGGGGTGCTTAGGGAGCACGGCCGACTATGCGGGCAGCGGACTGTCGGGGGTCGCCAGGGACGTGATGCAAAGTGCAGAGTGGCCTTGGACGCGCATTCGAATGAATTTGTCGCGCAGAACGAATCCGATTTCGAAGCGATTGACGAGGGAGGACATCGTATGATGAACGCTCGACGCCAGAAGACTGTTCTGACTTTGACGGTACTTGCGCTGCTGATCACAGTCGGCTTCGGCTCAACCAGTGTTTTGGCCCAGCAAATCACCGGCGTACCGGGTTCGCCGGGCGCTACCGTGACGCTTGACGGGAAGCAGCTCCCGCCGCCACCGATGCCGTTCGGCGGCGTGATCAAGGAAAGCGCCAAGGATTCCACGCCGTACTGGCCGCCGCGCGTTGTGCCTCCCAAGGGCGCGCCCAACATCCTGCTCATCATGACCGACGACCAGGGCTACGGGGTTTCGAGCACCTTCGGCGGCGTCATCCCGACGCCCGCGATGGATCGCATCGCCAAGGCGGGATTGCGTTACACGCAGTTCCATTCCACGGCGCTGTGCTCGCCGACACGCGCTGCTCTCATCACGGGGCGCAATCATCACTCGGTGGGCTTCGGCGTGGTCACCGAGCTGTCCACGGGCTACCCGGGTTATGACTCCATCATAGGGCCGGACAACGCCACCATAGGCGAGATCCTGAAAGAGAATGGTTATGCCACGTCATGGTTTGGCAAGGAGCATAACACCCCCGGTTTTCAATACAGCGTCGCGGGGCCTTTCGACCAATGGCCTGTGGGGATGGGCTTTGAGTATTTCTATGGGTTCATGGGCGGAGAAACCGACCAGTGGACGCCCTATCTCTTTCGAAATACGACCCCGGTGTTTCCGTGGATCGGCAAATCCGGCTATAACCTCACCACCGATATGGCGGACGACGCCATCAGGTATATGCGCGATCTGAACGCAGCCGCGCCCGACAAGCCGTTCTTTCTCTACTACGTACCCGGCGGCAGCCACTCGCCGCACCAGCCGACCAAGGAATGGATAGACAAGTTCAAGGGCAAGTTCGACATGGGCTACGAAAAGTTGCGCGAGCAGATCTTCGCCAATCAGAAGCGGCTCGGCGTGATCCCGGCGGATACCCAGCTTACCCCATGGCCGGACGGGCAGGCCGAGTATAATGGCGCAAAGCTGCCGAGGTGGGACTCGCTTTCAGTCTTGCGAAAGAAACTGTACGCGCGCGAGGCCGAGGTCTTCGCTGGCTACACCGCATACACCGACAACGAGATAGGTCGCGTGATCCAGGAGGTCCAGGACGAGGGCAAACTGGATAACACTCTTATCATCTATATCTGCGGTGACAACGGCACCAGCCCCGAAGGCACGCTGGAGGGCACGTTTAACACAATGACCGCCTACAACGGCATCCTGAACGTTCCCATGCCTTTGCAGTTACTGCACTATGGCGACTGGGGCTCGGAGAAAACCTCCCCGCACATGTCGGTTGGATGGGCTTGGGCGTTCGACACTCCATTCAAGTGGACCAAGCAGGTGGCATCGCATTTCGGCGGCACCCGGCAGGGTCTGACTATTTCATGGCCCGGCCACATCAACGATGTCGGTGGCATCCGCGCCCAGTTCCACCATGTCATCGACATAGTGCCGACGATCCTTGAAGCCGCCGGCATCAAGGCGCCTGACGATGTCAATGGCATCAAGCAGAAGCCGATTGAAGGCGTGAGCATGGCCTACACGTTCGACAAGGCAAACGCCAACGCACCGTCGAAGCACGAGACGCAGTATTTCGAGATGATCGGCAACCGCGGTATTTACCACGACGGTTGGATCGCATCCACGACGCCACCGGTTCCGCCGTGGATGTTGGGCGCGTCAATGCCCTCCATGAACGAATACAAGTGGGAGCTTTACAACATCGCCGACGACTACTCGCAATACAACGACCTCGCCGCGAAAATGCCGGACAAGCTGAAGGAAATGCAGGCGTTGTTCATGACAGAAGCCGCAAAATATCAGGTCCTGCCCCTGGATAACTCGGGCTTCGCGCGCGCCGTAACCCCGAGACCGAGCGCGGTCGCCGGGCGAACCGTTTTCACTTACTCCGGCGAGATTTCCGGAATCCCGCCCGGTAATGCTCCGAGCATCTTAGACAGGGACTACACCATCACCGCCGACGTGGCGATCCCCAAAGGCGGGGCGGAAGGAATGATCGTGACCCTGGGCGGACGCTTCGGCGGCTACGGCCTCTACCTCCTCAAAGGCAAGCCGGTCTTCGATTACAACCTTCTTGATCTGAAGCACTACCGCTGGGAGGGGGGACCGTTAGGCCGCGGCTTGTTGGCCGATGCGCTCAAGCCGGGCAAACACACAATTGTGTTCGACTTCAAATACGACGGACCTGGCCCCGGCAAGGGCGGCGAAGGAGTGCTAACAGTCGATGGCAATGAGATAGCCCGCAAGAAGATCCCACACACGATTCCGTTGCTAATGACTGTAGATGAGACCTTCGACGTTGGTAGCGATACCTACACTGCGGTGAACAACGACTATAAGCTGCCGTTCCGCTTCACCGGCACGATCGACAAGCTGACTTTCAACCTTGGCCCCGAGCAGTTGACTGACGCGGATCGAAAAATCATTGCGGAGCGACTCGCCCGGGCAAGGGACTAGGCGAGCAGGCAATAGCAGTCATGAAACCCGCGGGCGTCCTGTCCAGCAGTTCCTCGTCAGTGGACGCTCTGCAAACCACGACCGCGGTGATTGAAGCAGGAGCTGGCCTCGCGCTGCTGAGTTTCCCCTCGGCAGCGGTGGCGCTCCTGCTCGGCGCGCCGTTGGAGACACCCGGCGCCTTGACCGTGGCGCGCGTCGGCGGGGCCGCATTGCTTACGCTGGGAGCAGCATTCTGGCTTGCGCGCGGCGACACGCAAAGCCGTGCCGCGAGAGGATTGGTGGCAGCGATGGTGCTGTATAATCTCGGTGCAGCTATTATCCTTGGGGCTGCCGGCATCCGGTCGCAGCCGGTCGGTATCGTTTTGTGGCCGGCGGTGGTGCTGCACGCGGCCATGACCATCTGGTGCATCATGAGCCTTCGATATCCGGGCATCGCCGAAAGGCCAGAGAATCTCCGTCAAAAGCAATCCCGCAATGAGTTATAACCAGCCGGTTGGAGACACCTCGCTCATCGCATGCCTGCATTGCGACCTGTTGCAGCGCATCCCGGAACTTGCGCCGGGCGCGTCCGCGCGCTGCCCGCGATGCAACAAGGAGCTGTGGCGGCATCGTGAGGACTCGCTCAACCGGACGCTCGCGCTGACGCTCGCGGCCGTGGTGCTCTACGTGGTCGCGAACACCGTTCCAATGCTCGGCCTGACGATCGTCGGGCGCGACGCCTCGACCACGGTAATCGGAGGCGCCCAGCACCTGTGGGATAACGGACAGAAGATCGTCGGGGTGCTGGTGCTGTTCACGGCAGTCATCGCGCCGGCGCTGCAAATAGGCTTGATGCTGGCGATTGTGCTCGGAGCAATGCGCGGGCGACCGCCGAGATGGGTGGGGATGCTCATGCGCTATCACCCGACGACCCGCATCTGGAGCATGATCGAGGTCATGATGGTCGGCGTGCTGGTAGCTTTGGTCAAGATCGCGGACTACGCGACGGTGATTCCGGGAATGGCGCTGTTCGTGCTGTGGGTGCTCGTTTTCATCCTGGCCGGAATGTCGGCCAGTTTCGACTCTCGGGAAGTGTGGGAGAGGGTCCAGTGGGCGGACGAAGCGCGGTGCGACGCCGACGGGAACAGGGTGGCGGAGGAAATGTCGTGAGTCCGATCGCCATGACCGCGATGCAGCAAGGCTTGCAAAGCTGCGAAGGCTGCGGCCTGCTCTCGCGTCCCGCGCCCGGTGAGGTCGAAGGACGCTGCCCGCGCTGCGACGAGGAGCTTGCCTTCCGCAAGCCCGCGAGCTTCCAGCGCACTTGGGCATACCTGATCGCCGCGGTGATCTGTTACGTCCCGGCGAACGTGCTTCCCGTGTTGACGACGACCACGGCGGCAGGCGCCGAGTCCGACACCATCATGCAAGGCGTAGTGCTGCTGTGGTCGCCGACGGGATGGCCGCTGTCGATCATCGTGCTCGTCGCAAGCATCATGATCCCGAGCGCGAAGATTCTGGCACTCGCATATCTGCTAATCACCGCGCAGCGGGGCTCGGTCGCGAACAATGAGCAGCGGGTCCGGATGTACAGGATGGTCGAATTCATCGGACGATGGTCGATGGTGGACGTGTTTGTCGATACGTTCACCGCGGCGCTGATCCAGCTCCAGCCGCTTATGTCGGTAGAGCCGGGACCCGGCTTGATCTTCTTCGCGGCGGTGGTGGTGTTTACGATGCTCGCGGTCGAGTCGTTCGATCCGCGGCTGATCTGGGATTCCGCAAGTTCGAAAGAGGCAGGTTCGAAAGAGGTTACTTATGCCTGATCGCGATCCACCGCTCCCTTCTGTCCCTCAGTCGAGGAATGTGCCCAAGAAACGCACCCGGCTCTCTCTGGTTTGGTTCATCCCGATTGTGGCGGCGATTGTCGGCGCATGGGTGGCAGTGACGAGGGTCCTGAGCGAGGGGCCGAAGATCACGATCGTTTTCCGATCTGCGGAAGGGCTGGAAGCCGGCAAAACCAAGATCCACTACAACGGCGTTGACATCGGCACCGTCACAGATATCCGGCTGTCGGAGGACCACCAGCGCGTGATCACCACCGTGCAGATGGCTCCCAAGACGCAAGGCTTTCTGGTCGAAGACACGAAGTTCTGGGTCGTGCGGCCGCGGATATCGGGCGCCAACGTGACGGGGCTGGGCACTCTCATCTCAGGGGCCTACATCGGCGCGGAGATTGGCTCTTCGAAGGAGACCAAAAGCGACTTCGTGGCGCTCGAAACGCCGCCGGTGATAACCGGCGATATCCCGGGCCGCTTTTTCATCCTGAAGACCCCCGACCTGGGTTCACTGGATACCGGCACGCCGATATACTTCCGGAGGCTGCAGGTAGGCCAGGTCGCGTCGTACGAACTCGACAAGGACGGTAAGAATCTGACTGTCAAGGTATTCGTGCGAACGCCGTACGACCAGTACGTCAACCCGGACACCCGCTTTTGGCACGCGAGCGGAATCGACGTATCGCTCTCGGCAAGCGGTCTCACCGTGCAGACCCAGTCGGTTTTATCGATTCTGATAGGCGGTATCGCGTTCGAGACGGCCGCGACCGATCCGGCCCTGCCGCCGGCCGAGGAGAACGCCGTCTTCAGGCTGTTCGCCAACCGGGCCCAGGCGTTCAACCCGCCTCCCCGAAATCCGCAGACTTATCAGGTCATCTTCAAGGACTCGGTCCGGGGGCTAGCACCCGGCGCGCCGGTCGAGTTTCGCGGCATTCCTGTAGGCGAGGTCACGGATGTTCGCGCGCAAGTCGACTTGAAGACCTTCGAATTCTCGGTGCCGGTAATTATCCAAGTGGACGCGCAGAGACTTGGAGTCAAGATCATGGACCTGAAGCCCGGTGAAAATTTCGAGGCCATGCGCAGGAAGATGATCGACAGCTTGGTGTCCCACGGGGTCCGTGCGCAACTGAAAACGGGGAACCTTTTGACGGGTGCCGTGTACGTATCGCTCGACTTTTTCCCGGGCGCGCCGCCGGCGACGGTTGACTGGTCGCAGAAACCAGTGCAGCTACCGACCACTCCGGGGCAGCTCGAAGCGACCGAGGCCACCGTTGAGAACATCATCAAGAAGCTCGACAAGATGCCCTTGCAGGAGATCGGCGACAACCTGCGCAAGGCAATCGCGGATCTCGATCTGACGATCGTAAGCGCGCGCGGTACGCTTGTGAGTGCGCAAGGTACGCTCGACAACACCAGCAATCTTACTGGGCCGAATTCCGTACAAATCCAGCAACTGGGCGATACGCTCCGGGAGGTCAGCCGTGCGGCCCGGTCATTACGCGTGCTCGCAGACTATCTCGAGCGTCATCCCGAAGCGCTCATTCGCGGCAAGACCGGGGAGGCGAAGTGATGACAGGCCGTATCGCATATCTGATCTCGATCGCGTTGGTCGTAATGGTAGCAGCCGGATGCAGCACGGTGCCCTCGCGGTTTTACGCGCTCGACTCCACGGCGATCGCCGACGGCGCGCCGGCCGCGCACGCCGCCGTCATGGTCGGCCCGGTTACCGTCCCCGCTGCAGTCGACCGGCCGGAGTTCGTGGTCCAGGTCGCGCCCAACCGCGATGAGGTAGATGAGTTCAATCGGTGGGTCGCGCCGCTGAATGATGCCATCGCGCGCGCAGTCGCCGGCGACCTCGTGGTGCTGCTCGGTACACCGGAGGTGGCCACGGAGACGCTCGCGAACTTCACCCCCGACTACAGGATCACGATCGACGTTCAGCGCTTCGAGTCGATTCAAGGCGACGCGGCGTTCGTCGAGGCAGTGTGGACGGTGCGCAAGACTGCGGGCGGGGAAACGCGCTCGGGCCGCACCGTCGCGCGCGAGCCCGTGCAGGGTCAAGGCTTCGACGCGCTCGCGGCAGCGCACAGCCGCGCAATCGCGAAGATGAGCGCCGACATCGCCGCCGCCATCCGCGCGGAAGCCGAAAAGAAGCCGTAGCGCTTTTCTGGAAACCGATCTCACCGAGGCGAAATGCAAACTGATCTCATGAGCGAACTGACTACAACTGACACCGAGGTTTATCGACGATGAAGTTACTAGCCAGGCCTAAGGGCCGATCGTTGCCGTTGATACTTGCCGCGGCAGTCTTAATGTCCACATCGCCGATGGTCACCGGTTGTTCGTACGGTGATGACCAACCGTCGGCCGCGTCGGCGTCGGAGGCGCAATCGGGTGTCGCCGCAAGTGCCGCACCGGCTGTTCCTCCTCCCGCTGCGGCCGTTGAACCCGGTCCGCCGCCCGGGGCGGCCACCGCGCAAGAGTTGCAGGAACTCGCAACACCCATCGCCCTCTATCCTGACGTGCTGGTGGCGCAAATCCTGGCCGGGTCCACCTATCCGACGCAGATCGTGGAAGCAGATAGATGGCTCAAGCAGAATCCCAAGCTGACCGGCGACCAGTTGGCCGGGCAAGTGAATCAGCAACCGTGGGATCCCAGCATCAAGTCGCTGACTCAGTTCCCTTCTGTGCTTCAAACGATGAACGACAGCCTCGCGTGGACTTCGGCGCTCGGCGAAGCGTACTACAACCAGCCCGCCGACGTGATGAACGCGATCCAGGTTCTGCGCAACAGGGCGATCAACGCGGGAACGCTGAAGTCCACATCGCAACAGAAAGTTGAAGTCCAGCCTGCACCTCCTGCCGCTCAAGGCGGGGCGCAGCCCTCGATGCAGCAGACGATAATCATCCAGCCGGCACAGCCGAACACGGTTTACGTCCCACAGTACAATCCCACCAGTGCTTACGGCGCGCCGATGCAGGCGCCGCCGGGATATAGCGGTAGTGATTTGCTCCTCACGGGAGTCTTGTCGTTCGGAGCCGGGATTTTGCTCGGGATGCTTATCAACAATGGCCACAACAACTGGGGTTGCAGCTGGTACGGGTACGGCGGCAGCTCGGTCAGGTACAACAACAATGTTTACGTCACCAATAACATCGTATACCCGGGACGACCTCCCGCTTACCGGCCGCCGAACGCGGGAAACCCACGCCCAGGAAACCCGGCACGACCGATGCCATCTCCGGGCAACAGGCCGCCCTACAACGGTGGCGGCGGAATCAATCGTCCAAACAACGGCGAAATTCCGGCAACGCGCCCATACAACCCGGCAACCGCGAGGCCGGCCAATCCCAATATCGCAAAGCCCAACTTTCCCAAGCCGAGTACGCTTCCCAACAATCCGGCAGGATCCAATCCTGGTATGACAAATGTTGGAAAGAATCGGCCCAATCAGCCTGGTAATCCCGTCGCCGCAAATCGGCCCGCTAATACCAAAACTGCCAATCGTGCAGCAGACCCGGCACGAGGCTTCTCCAAAGACCCTGGCAGCACGGGCGGCCGCAATAGCGCTTTGGGTGGATATCAGGCCGGCGGAGCTACGCGGGCATCCAGCGACCGCGGACAAGCGAGCCTTAAGGGAAACCAGAATGCCTCTGGCGGACGCGGTAACGGCGGTGGTGGCGGTAATGCCAAACGCGGCGGGGGCGGTGGAAATGGTGGAGGCGGAGGAAATCAAGGCGGCCGAAAAAAGGGTCAATGAGGAATTCCAATGACGTCGAACGAAATGACCAGGGAGTGCCTCGACATCAACTCACGCCGCGCCGCGAACGCGACAGGGAAAAGACTCATGCCTAATTTTTTCGACTATTCCAGAGTGAAGATCTCTCGCGCCCGTCCAGCGGCCGTTCTCTCAGCGCTGCTTTTGGCGCTCCTGTTCTTCCCGCCTCTCGCGTCGGCGCAAGAAGCGGCCGAGCAGCAAGTGTTCCCGTCACCGAACGCCGCCGTCACCGCATTGGTCGCCGCTAGCAAAGCGGACGACATGAAGACCCTGAGCTCGATACTCGGCCCAGATGCGGATCAGGTCCTTTCATCGGGAGATCCAGTTGCCGACAACAACGCTCGCAACGACTTCGTCAACCGCTATGAAGAGATGCATCGGCTCGCTTACGACGATCAAGCTCGCGTCATTCTATATGTCGGCGCCGAGAACTGGCCGGTTCCAATCCCGCTCGTAAAGAAGAATGGCGGTTGGGTTTTCGATACGGCCGCCGGCAAAGAGGAGCTACTGTACAGACGAATAGGTCGAAACGAGCTATTTACGATCAAGGTTCTCGAAGACCTGGCAGATGCGCAGACGGAATACGCAAGCGAAGCGCGTGATGGCGAAGATACAGCTCACTTTGCCCAGAAAATCCTGAGCGATACCGGTAAGCATAACGGTCTGTATTGGGAAACCCCCGAAGGACAACCCGAGAGTCCGATAGGACCGCTTGTCGCGAGCGCCACCGCTGAGGGATACAAGAGGGACAATAGCGGAAATCCAATCCCGTTTCATGGATACTACTACAAGACAATAACAAGGCAGGGTAAGAACGCCCCGGGCGATGCAAAGAATTACTTAGTCAATGGCAAAATGACTAATGGCTTCGCATTCCTGGCCTGCCCCGCCGAATATGGAGCTTCAGGAGTGATGACATTCATGATCAATCAGGATGGCGTCATCGTACAAAAGGATCTTGGGCCCAACACCGCAAGGTTGGCGAGCGAAATAGCACAGTTCAATCCTGACAAGACCTGGCAAGAAGTGGAGGAGTAACATGTCTTTGCGACTTCGGAATTGGCGATCACTGCTCGCAGCGATCGCGCGGGGCTGAAATCGTGGAGCAATTGCGAGAGGCGCCCCACCTTCATCTCGCGCCATTGGGTTTCCCGAGCGGGTCGAATGATGAGATTAGTTTGGAAGCTGGATGGAAGTCTGTAGGTGAGAATAGCTAGAATGCGGCATCAACCTGTGGGCGTGCCCTGGCACAGGTGTTGCTCGATAGGAAGTGCATGGCCGTGGATGAATTCCTGTATCAACGGAGCGAGCTTCTCGTCGTCGCCGCGCTTTTCGGATTGCTGCTGGTCGCTACAGAAGTGGGCTTTCGTCGCGGGCGTGTGATTCGGGCTAGGCTTGAGGATTCTGCAAAGTCGGAACTCGGGACCTTGCAGGGTGCGATGATTGGTCTGCTTGCTCTATTGCTCGCCTTTTCCTTCGCAATGGCAGAATCGCGTTTTGACGCGCGAAGACAATTGGTTCTCGAAGAAGCCAATGCGATAGGTACTACCTACCTTCGCTCGAAGGCGCTCGCAGAGCTCTATCGAGTCGAGGTGGTCAAACTGCTGCAAGACTACGTTACCAACCGCGTGGAATACTACGCTACCGGAGTGGACCAGAAGAAGCTGGATGAAGTTAACAATCAGACCGATCAGTTGCAAACACAGCTTTGGTCACAAGCGATGGATGCGGCGACTAAGGATTCTCATTCCATCCCGGCGGGGTTGTTCATTAGTTCGCTCAACGAAGTCATCGATCTTCGCACGAAGCGTGACATCGCAAGACAGAATCACGTGCCCGAGGCAGTTCTGCTTCTGCTTTTCTTTGTGGCGACTCTGGCCATGGGGATTGTGGGATTCGGCTGTGGAATGGGAGATTGGCGTAACCTCTCGGTGACGGTGACGATGTCCCTGATCATTACTTTGGTAATCCTCGTGATCATGGATCTGGATCGCCCCCGTAGGGGATTCATCAGGGTCAGCCAACAGAGCATGGTCAATCTTCAGAACAGCATCAAATGAGACTCCGCATGAGAGAACGCGAAGCCCCAGGTAGACCCGACATTGTTTCCCTTCATCTTAGTGCGCCGGGTCTCCGAGTGCCACTGAATTTCCAAACTCTAGAGTTCTGCCGGCTTAGGGCGGAAACCGAGCAGAAACTGTAGCGGCGGAACTGCGTGCATATGTCAATCGAGGCCAGCGTCTTGCGGGAGTTGCGAGAAGCAATCCACCGACATTTCGAGCCGCACAGGCACAGCGCTCTGCTCGCGGCGATCATAGCTGCGTTTGCGGTGCGCCCACTGATAGGCGACTCAAGAGCCAGCTTCGCCATATTCGGAGTTGCATTGGTGACCATCCTGCTCGTGGCCCTTTACAACATCAACGTTGATGAGTTGGTGGGTGAAAGAGGCCGCCTGCTGGCCCAAAGCAGGCAGCGGCGAATGCTGGGTTGGGTGCTCGCCGCGGCTGCCATGGCAGAACGAATAGCCGTCATCTTTGTGCAGAGCTGGATGCTCAACTTGGTGGGTTCGATTTGTTGGTTGCTATTCATCCTGTTTGTTGCCTTGAGCGAGTTACGAAGCGTCCTGAAGCATAGAGAGGTCACCGGCGAAACCATCTGCATGGCTATATCGGTCTACCTCTTGCTCGGGTTCACCTGGGTCTTCCTGTACGCTATTATGTTTCAACTGCATCCAGATTCCTTTGGCGGCCTCGGAGCCGCAATTTCCGGCCATCCGGCCGGCATTCAGTCCATTTTCCCGGTTCTCGGCTACTTCAGCTTGACGACGCTGTCCACCATCGGATTTGGCGACATCACTCCGTTGACTCTGCAAGCCCGCTACGCAGCGGCGGCAGAAGGCATCACGGGGCAGTTCTACCTGGCGATCCTGGTTGCGCGGCTGGTGGGAATGCAGATGAGCCAATCTACGAGTCGAAAAGCGGAACCTCAGCATTCAAGGAGGCCATCTGAACACGGGGAGGATCAATCGTGAGCCCGATGACCATCGGTTGCATCGTGTTGGCTTGCGTCTTTGGAGGAGCGCTTCTCGGGATGGCTCTTCGCCTGATTCTGCCTGAGCATCATCTGAGCGCCGAGTCCAAGGATGTAATCAAGCTGGGGATGGGCCTGACCGCGACGATGGCGGCCCTGGTTCTCGCTCTGCTGACCAACTCGGCAAAGAGTTCTTACGACGCGCAGAGAAACGAAGTTACGCAACTCTCCGCCAACATCATTCTGCTCGATCGCGTGCTCGCCCATTACGGGCCAGAGACGAAAGAAGCTCGCGATCTAGTCAAGCTGTCCGTCGCTGGCATGATTGATCGGATCTGGCCCGAGAACCGTTCCGGACGCGCGGAGTTGGCGCCGAACGCGGCTGTGGCCGAAGTCTTCTTCGACAAGATCCAGGAACTTTCTCCGCAAAACGAAGTTCAGCGCTCGTTGCAGGCCCAAGCCCTGAAGACCAGCATCGATATCGGACAGGCCCGCTTGCTGCTGCTCGAGCAGGGGGGCCGCTCAATCCCTATGCCGTTTCTCGTATTGCTGGTTTTCTGGGTGACTATTATCTTTCTCAGCTTTGGTCTGTTCGCGCCCCGGAATTCGACCGTCATCGCTACCCTGTTCCTCTGTGCGCTATCGGTTTCTGGTGCGATCTTCCTGATCATGGAGCTGGACAGGCCATTCGGCGGGCTGATTCAGATTTCCGACACACCGCTGCGCAATGCCATCGCCCATCTCGGCAAGTAGCATGAGCACTTTGCCACAACAGCTGGCGGCAGCCGACAAATGGCTGCATCGTGAGTTCGTAGCGGTTGGTCTTGCGATCGTCGTCCTCTTTGCAAGCGGCTGTGCCACTCCCGTCGGCGTTTCGCGCCTCAAGGAGCAGGCGGTCCAACGCCAGCTGAACGCTAACGTCCTGTCAACGGGCGAACCGAGCGCCTACTCGACGCAAATTCTCGAGCGCACCGCGCTCAGCCAGCGCTTCCAGAGTGAACCGGAAGTCGTGATCGCCGAATTGAATTCAGGGCTCGGCAAGCCTGACGAACGAGAGCGCCTGTTCGCGCTGTCCGAACTGTGCTTCGCGTACGCCGGGGAATCGGGGAGCCGATCGTATTACATGGCCTCCGCGGCTTATGCGTACGCGTTCCTGTTTCCGCCAAACCCGGCGAACGCCCCCGGCGAGTACGATCCACGCCTGTGCATGGCAATTGATCTCTACAATCGGGGCATCGCCCTGGGACTTGCGACCAAGGATGGAAAGAAAGTTGACCTCAGTACGCGGCAATTCAGTTTGCCCTTTGGTTCGCTCGCTCTGTCGGCTAATCCAAACGGATACAACTACGCCGGATATCATCTGACAAATTTCGTATCGCTCGCGGACATGAAAGTGCGCGGGCTGCGCAACACTTATCGCATAGCTGGTATCGGCGCCGCGCTCTCGGCAAAAGTGGAACCCTCGCCAGGCAACCCGGCGAGCCGCTGGATACTGCCGAGTGCGAAAGTACCGATGACCGCGTTCGTGCGCTTCGACGATCCTCGCCGCGCGATGAGCGACGGGCGGCTGCACGGCACGGTCGAACTCTACGATGAGGACTGGACCGAGAAGATACAAGTCGGCGCTTACTCCGTGCCGCTCGAGTCGGATCCCAGCGCCGCGCTCGCCTATCGTTTGGAAGGTTCGCCAGTTTGGGATTTCGAACTTGCGGGGTTTCGCCGGGGGGACTTTCCGTTTTTGGGCACCAGCATCGCCGGCGACATCAGCGGCCTTTTCATGCTGCATCCCTACCATCCCAACATGATTCCGGTGGTGCTTGTTCATGGGACCGCGTCGAGTCCCGCACGCTGGGCTGAGATGGGCAATGAGCTCCTCGGGGATCCCGCCATAGCCTCGCGCTATCAGCTCTGGTTCTTCGTCTATAACAGCGGCAATCCCATCGCGTTGTCGGCGATGCGCCTGCGGAAATCGCTGCAGGCTGCGCGAAAGGACATCGATCCCGAGGGAAAAGATCCCGCGCTCAACGACATGGTCGTGATCGGTCACAGCCAGGGAGGGCTCATGGCCAAGATGACGGTCGTCGATAGCGGCAACCGCTTCTGGGAGAATATTACGAAGGTCCCGTTTGACAAAGCGCAACTCGACCACGACACTCGCGACCTGCTGGCCCGCGCGTGGTTTGTCAAGCCATTGCCGTTCGTGAAGGAAGTAATTTTCATCGCGACGCCACATCGCGGCAGTTTTTTGGCGAGTAATCCCCTCGTTAAGTTCGGAAACAAATTCATCAACCTGCCGGGGGGCCTTGCCAAATCCGCTGTTCAGATCGCAAAGCTCCGCGAGCCCAGCATGCTGGGAACTCCGTTTACTATCCCGACCGCGCTCGACAACATGGACGCGTCCAATCCGTTCCTGAAGACGCTGGCCGCGCTGCCGATTGCCAAGGGCGTACACGCTCACTCGATAATTGCGGTGAAAGGGACAGGCCCGGTCGAGGAGGGCAACGACGGCGTCGTCGAGTACAAGAGCGCGCATATCGAGGGCGTCGAATCCGAGCTGGTCGTGCGTTCGGGACACTCGACTCAGGCCACGCCCGAGACGATCGAGGAGGTCCGCCGCATCCTCTACGAGCACGCCGGAATCCACTGATGGTTCGGCGCCCAGCCCGCATCATCGCGACGCTGATGCTGTCGGTGATCGTCGTCGCCGCGGTCGCGTGGAGCGCGATGGCGCTGTGGTTCGATGGACCGCAGTTGCGCGTCATTGCGGGGGCGATGGCTGGAGGACTGGCCCTCGCGAGCTGCGCTCTAGCTGTCCTCGTTCGACCCTTCTTGAGGGGGCTCGTGGTTGCGCTGATGCCCGTGATTGTGGTCGCCCTCTGGTGGACGGCGATTCCGCCGAGCAACACGCGCGATTGGACTCCCGATGTCGCTCGCACGGCGCGAGCATCCTTTGACGGCAGCCGCGTGACGATCGAGAACGTACGAAATTTCAACTACCGATCCGAAACGGATTACGACCAGCGCTGGGAAACGCGGACTTACGATCTCGACCGGGTTGAGGGCGTGGACTTGTTCCTGTCGTTTTGGGGACCGACCCAAATCGCGCATACGATCGCGAGCTGGGAGTTTGACGACGGCCAACACCTTGCCATCTCGATCGAGACACGCAAGGAGAAGGGCGAATCATACTCGGCGATTCGTGGCTTCTACCGCCAGTACGAGCTCTATTACGTAGTCGCCGACGAACGCGACCTGGTCGGCTTGCGAACGAACTACCGCGGCGAGCAGGTCTACCTGTATCGCATCCGCGTTCCCGCCTCGCAGGCGCGCGCACTGCTGGTTGACTACCTCGACGAAGTCAATCGGCTCGCCGACCACCCGCAATGGTACAATGCACTGACGCAGAACTGCACGACTACGATTCGTGGCCATGCGCGAAACGTCGGCGCCGTCGGCCGGCTTGATTGGAGACTGCTCGCGAACGGCCACCTCGACCAATTGCTCTACGATCGCGGTCAGATCGACACGGACCTGCCGTTCGAAGACCTCCGCGCACGCAGTAACATCACGGAAATGGCGAAAGCCGCCGGCAACTCTACAGATTTTTCCGCGCGCATCCGTCAGCGGCTGCCAAAAGACCGCGGCTCGTAATTTTTGGTCGTCGCGCCAACGACCCAAAGCTCGGCAGCTTTCGGATTTTTCTATCGAACTGGGAACATCAAAGAGGCGCTAGACCTGGCGATGGTCTTTCAGGTCGTTGTGACGCGACACCGAGTCTGATCTAATCGTATGTGGCAACTTTCGCGGGATTTACCGGGACTGGCCTGGAATATTATGGGACGGCGGATGCGTCCAACCCCGCGCTGGACGTGGGTTTCCGACGCGGGCAGACTTTCCAGCGCCGCGCCGCGCGCGGTTCTATCCCGCTATTTCGGCTCGGCGGTCGGTGTCACGATAGCTGCTACATAGGGACAACCTTGCCACAACAAGGCGCGAGTTTGCGCGACGTTGGATCAAACTAAGTGTCGTTTTTGCGATTCGATGCGATTCGCTTGATGAATCAGCTACTTACGTCGCTTTTGGGCGAAAATGCCGGCTGGCCAGACTGGAAGCCGAATCGGTTCAGGGCGGACGGTAAAGCCGGGGCTCGAAATGCTGACGATAAATTAGCGAGGCTAATAGGCTACTCACGTTCCGCTCGGGAACATGATGCGGGCGCCCCGGTATGTCGTTGCTCGCGACATACGGCGCCTTGAAGCAAATAGACGCGCCTTGGAAATAGTCGTCGAGCACGACCATTCTCCGCGCTCGGCGAATAAGTGTCGAGGGCGACGACACTTAATTTTAGGTGTCGTGCTCGACGACACCTAAAATCACGGTGCCGGGATCGGAACTGTGCTCCCGTTCAAGATCGTGGCCCACGATCTTGAACTCAAATGCGCCGGGCGGGAACATTTGAAAATGCAACTCTAAGCGCGCTTTGGCGCATCAAGAGAAATGTCGTGGGCCACGACATTTGAAAATTCATCTCTAGGCGCGCTTTGGCGGGCTAAAGGAAATACTCGTGGGCCACGAGGATTAAGCGGATCACGGTCGTGGCCGGCGACCGTGATTTTTGGGATCACGGTTCCCGAGCGGGACCGTGATTTCACTTTTTAGCTCGCGGGCTCTTTGGCGCGGTGCAGGATCAGCGGGATTCCGCCTTCGGAGCCCTGCTTGGTGATCATGATGCTGCCGTCGTCTTGAATCTGGCAAACGATCGTCGCGTCGCTCTCTTTGAAGACCACGACGTTGGCATTCTCGCTCACCAGGTCCAGGTAGTGCGAGAACTGCTCGCCCATCGCGACGCCCGAATACTTGTGGGCGGGAAAATCGATCGTCACGGTCATGATGTTGCTGGTCCAGGTGCCATTGAGCCGATCGTGCGGCGAGCTGCTGCCGTGCAGCAGCCCATCAACAGGAAAGCGATCGCCGCCGCGAGTTTAACGACCTGTTTTGCTTTCAATGGAATCCCCCTCTTTGAAAACAGGGTTCAGAGAATGCGGCCGTGCCAGATCACGCGAGCGTAAATCAACAGCCCCTTGTCGTTCGATTTGCTGATTTCAATGACAGTGGGATAGGCCGTGTTGTCGCACTTGAGCCTGGCAATCGAGTTCCCTGACCATTCGACGCGCCGAGGAAAGAGCCGTTCGCCTGGTTCAGCCCCCTTCCGCGCAATTAGGTAGAGACCGTTCATAGGCGAATCGATTTCAATTGTCCCAGCTAGAAGCAGATCTCCTTTGCGTAAGGTCGGTTCCATCGAGTCGTCCGCCCGAACCTCGAAGAGGAGCGGAGGAAATGCCTCCTCATATTCTCGCGAGCCGATAGCGTTCCGCACGTCGTCGGGCACGGAGACTTGACCGATATTTTTTCGGAACCAATCGAGTTCGAAGAGCACGGGCGCGCGGTCGTTTGGCCATGCGGGCACAATGTATCCCGCCGCGCCGGCCCGCATATCACCGCGGCCCGTCATCAGCCACTCGATCGAAATATCGAGTTCTGATGCCAAGCGGGAAGTGGTGATCACGTCCGGCGCGGCCCGCCCAGCTATCCAGTCGTGAAAGGCGGTCCTGGATACTCCCAACTCTGCGGCGATCGCGGTGATGCTGCGGCCGGAAATCGCCTCTTTGAGCCGCGCGGCAAATTCCGAGACCGCGATTCGCCGACTATCAGTCAGCATGGCCTCGCGAGTCTGAGTCTGATCCTTGGCCGCGACTTTCGGACTCCTCCGCTTCGGCTTGTGCGCCTTACTTGGCATAACGTTCGGAATAGCTTGCGTTCGTTCGGGTTTCCTGCCTATATTTGGGCCGTGGACGCTCTACGATCATCATCGCCGTTCGGCATTCATAACACAGCGGCGGCCGGTGAGGAAACAGACTGGCCGAGAGAGTACCTCATCGCCGAATTGCATCGCCGCGGACTGAGCCTTCGCGCACTCTCTTTCAGAAATGGTTACGCCCGAAACACCCTCTTAGATGCGCTCGATCGATCCTATCCGAAGGCCGAGGCGATCATCGCCAAGGCACTCGGGCTTCACCCCGCGAAAATTTGGCCGAGCCGGTACGCGCGGCGTCGCAAGCGCAATCGCGATCGAAAGAGGGTGGCTAAAGTTTCATGAGCGAGGCGGCGCGCAGCGAGCAGCTCGCAGTTCCGGCGCTGATGGACGCCGCGGCGCTGCCAGTAGTCACCGCGCCGGTTGATCCTCTCGACGGGATACCGCGCGCCTTGATCGCGCGCGCTCTCGCGAAGGCGGAGATCGTCGCCGCGTTCCGCGCTTGTCGGGGCCGATCGTGCCGGACGCTGAACGCGACGGGCGCATCGTTCGTCGAGCGGTACAATTCAGAGAACGAAAAAGTTTCGGCAGAAACGCGCGCGCTCTATCCGACGATCGAGTGGCCGAGCTTGCAGCGCGACTGGCGGCGATTCGAGAAATCGGGAATTTCGGGTCTGATTCCCGGCTACGGCGGGCGGCGCGGCGACACGATAATCGCGCGCATCCCGTTGATGCGCGAGTTCGTCATCGCGCAGATCGCGCATAACCCGCGCGTGCGCGCGCGATTCGTGCTCGATGGAATCGGAGTTAGATTCGCGAATGATCGCATTCCTGATCTCAGATCGGTCGAGCGTTTTATCCGCGACTGGAAGCGGAAGAACGGCTCGCTGTTTCAGCGCGTCGCCGATCCAGACTTGTGGAAGAGCCGGCACATGCTGGCGCTGGGCGATGCTGATGCCGGAATTACGCGCGTCGGCCAGTTATTCGAGATCGACGGCACGAAGAGCGATGCGTTTGTTCTGACAGAGATCGAAACTAAAACCGGCAAGATGCAGATGATCGCGGTGCTCGACGTGAAGTCGCGCCGGATGGTTGCGCATCTGGCGCCGAGCGAGTCGAGTCAGGCGATAGCCGAGCTGCTGATCAAGGCGTTTCCGATTCTCGGTATTCCCGACGAGATCAAATCCGATCGCGGCGCGGCGTTCCTGAGCGAGCGGACGCAGCGCGCGATGGCGCGGCTCGGGATCAAGTGGACGGCGGTGCGCGCCTATTGCGGCGAAAAAAAGCCATTCATCGAGCGCGGCGGCATGGGCAGCGTGCTCCACGGATTCTTCGAGAACGTGCCCGGCTATTCGGGCCATTCGCCGGCAGAGGCCAGCGCGATCCGCAAGCGTGCGTCATTCGCACAGCGCCGCGGCCAGAATCTCGCGAAGTTGTACCGCGTCGAGCTGACCGGGCCGGAGCTGCAAGGGCTGCTCGACCGGTGGCTCGAGCACCTTTACGGAAATCGGAAGCATCGCGGGCTCGGCGGCCGAACTCCGAACGAGGTTTTTGCCGAGGCCGAGCGGCGCGGGCAGGTCCGGCGCGTCGCCGACGATCGATTGCTCGATCTGATCCTGGGCGAAGACGGCGCGGCCGTCGTCGGCAAGAAGGGGTTGCGCGTCGGCAACGTTTTCTATTGGGATGATGCGCTGGTCGAGCACGTCGGCGGGACGGTGCAATTCGTGCGCACGCGCGACGCCGGCAAGCTGATTGTTTACACGGCCGACGCGGCGCCGCGCTTCATCTGTATCGCGGTTGATCCCGAAGCGCTCGGACTCGACCGCGAAGTGCTCGCGATCGCCGCCAAGCAGCGGCAGACCGTCGTCATGCGCCAAGGCATGGATGAGCTGCGCGCGCTCAAGAGAAAACACCGGCCTGACAAACTCTATCGCGAGATCCTCGATCACGCGGTCGCGAAAACGGCAGCGATGCTGCCGGCGCCGGCCGAAGCTGGCGCCGTGGCGTTGCCGTATCGTTCGGCGGCGCTGACCGCGGCGGCGGCTGCGCTTGAGGCTCTCGACGCGCCGGCAGAACCGGCACCGCACGACGAATCCGATCTCCGCGAAGGCGCGGAAGCGTTGCGAGAGTTGATGAATCGCAAGACGCGGCGCGAGGCCCTTTTGAACCGTGACCAATTATGGGATTTGTGGATTGCAATTCGACGGGCGGGGCGGCCGTTGACTGAACGTGAGCAGGCGTTCCTTTCTCGATTCGGGAACACGGCTGAGAGCTGGGCAATCTCTTACGAGAGCACGTCCGATTATCAGGCCGGACTCGATTTGGAGCGATGGAGCGCCGACGAGGGGCAAGCTCACGACGAGGGCAAAAGTTATGCGCACTAAAATCTGCCTGACCGCGAATTACCGGGCCTTTGTGAGTGCCCAATCTGCCGCGACCGGCCGCGATCCCGGATTGCCCGGAATCGTGCTGATTCATGGAGAGGCCGGCCGGGGAAAAACTTGTGTGACCGCGCATATCGCTGTAAAACAGCACGCCATTTTTCTTACGGCGTTGCCGATTTGGAGCGCGCGCTGGATGCTCGGCAAGATCGTTGAAGAGATGGGCGAGAAGCCGGGAAGCCAACTGGCGCCGATGTTCGAGTTCATCGCGAGGGAGCTTACCGAGCGCCCGCGTCCGATTTACGTAGATGAAGCCGATGCTCTCCTCTCGGAGAGAAAAGGTCTCCTCGAAACGCTGCGCATACTTCACGACATGACGGCGGTTCCTTTGGTTCTGATCGGCGGGACCGCGGAATTTCGCGGGAAGGTCATGCGCAGGCCACAAATAGAGCGCCGGATTTTGCGCGCCGTTGATTTTAAGCCTTCGACCCTGGATGACAGCCGCTTGCTCGCGGCGGAGCTGGCCGAAGTGCTACTCGCCGATGACTTGATCGAGGCGCTCCATCGCCGGTCGCGTGGCTCGGCTGGCCTGTTCGTCAAAGAGCTGGCGGCGGCGGAAGCTTTCTGTCACCGGTGCGGCCTGAACAAGATCGCGCTGGCCGACTATCCGATGGACGATTCGACGCCAACACCGCCGGTCAACAGGCGGTCTGATCTCGCGGCGGCGGCTTGATGGAAACAATCAAAAATCCTCGCGGGCGTGGCGCCGGAGTGAATCTGGCGGGCGCGCCGAGCGCGGCGCGCGAGCGGATGTGGAAGGCGATGCGCATTTTGCGGCGATTCCAAATCGGCGAGCTGCTTCAAGTCGCCGAGATCGCGAGGCGCAAGGCGGCCGAGCTCTACCTGCGGGATCTGACGGGCGCCGGTTATCTCAGAATCGAGGAGCGAGTGCGGGGCTGCGAGGGCAGCGTGTACGTGCTGATCAAAAACACCGGACCTTTCGCGCCGCGGTGCGGGCGAAAGGGTCTGGCGCTGGACCCTAACCTTGAAATCACGCGGATAAGAGAACTGCGGGCGAATCTCATGGCACAGATCACCGCGTGCGACAAACGACTCGCTCGATTGGGCGCGTTCGTCGAACGCCAGAAACTTGGAGGGCAAAACTGATGAAGAAGAGTTTTGCGATTACCGGGGCATCCACGCTTAGGCAGGCTTGTTGATGATGCTGAAAGAAACGTCGCCGCTGCCGCTCGATGATCGCATTATGAGCGAGCGTGAATGCGCGGGCCTGCTTGGCCTGGCAGAGACGACGCTGACAAATATGCGGCGAGCGGGGACCGCACCGCCATACTTCAGAGTCAGCGGGCACGTCGTGCGGTACAGCAAGACGCGCGTGCTGGAATGGCTGCAATCGCGCAGCGTGGAAGGCGCGGAAGTCAAGCAGATCGAGAACTCGAAGGAATCGAAACCGTGAGAACGGCGCCGGGAAATATCCGCCAGTCTGAGCTGGCAAAAATTCATCTAGCGAAAAAGCAGCTCGGCCTGGACGATGACACTTACCGCGCCGTGATCGAGCGCATCACGAAGGGGCGCACCGATTCCTCGGGCGAGATGACCGAGGCGGAGCGGCTCGCGCTGCTCGACGAGTTTGCGCGCAAAGGATTCAGGCCGGCGCCCCCGATCTCGCGCCAGGACGATTGGATCACGATCAGCCCGAATCATCCGGGCGCGGCGCATCTGAGGAAGTTGCTCGCGTGCGCGTACGAGCTGGAGCGGATCGGCGCGGTGAAAACCGGCTCGACTAAAGTTTGGCTTCGCAAGTTCGTCAAGAAAATTACCGGCGTTGATTCGCTTCAATGGCTGGACGCGACGGACTGCAACAAGGTTATCGAGGGACTAAAGTTCTGGCGGCAAAGATTCCTGCTCAAACATCCGCTCGCGGAGAATCGTCCGGCCGCCGTCGCGATCCCGGCCAATGCGATCGTGAAGGCCGGCGTATTCGACGCGATGCGCCTGGTCGGTGAAGCGAGAGGACCGATCGACGGGATTCGCAATGTCCTGGTCCTGCTCGACTCGCAGAATTTCAGCGATGTGCAAATCGCCGCCCAGGTCGCCGAGCTGATCAGAGAATTTGGCGAGCGCGCGCGGCAAGCGTTGCTGCGATGGGATTACCGGAAGGTGCGGACTGAGCTGCTTTGGCTCGTCGGGCGCGTGGCGGACTTGGATTTGAAAATTGCCGAGGGCATGCGCGCCACGCTGAAGGCCGAGGCCGGCGAGACTGAAACGGCGATCGCCTCCGCGCGTTCGCGGAATAAAAATACGAGAGGTGATTCGCTATGACGGCGAAAGAGAACAACCAGGCTCCAGAGAACACAGTAATCAAAGCGGCCGCGGCGGAATGCGATGCGAAAACGGCCGCGCTGCGGCAATCGCTCGATCCGACAGAGACTGCTTGCGCGGCGCGCGCTCGCATCGCGCAGATGCCCTTTTCGACCCACGAGCGGGAGCGGCAAGCCGCGCGCGAAGTTGCTGAGCACTCGAAGTCAATCGACGAGCTGATCCGGAGCGGCGCCGATCTACATACCATCCGGCGCGCGGTCGCTGAACTGGAGGAAAACTGCCGACGACTCGCTATTCCCGAAAAGACGCCCAGCTTCGAAGAGGAGATAGCGCGAACGGAACCCGTGCTGCGTAACGCGAGCTGGATGCCCGAAGAGATCGATGCGCTCGGACGGCTCTGGGGCTCCGGCGGCCGGATCAGCGCCGTGAGCATCACGTCGGTGAAGGTGGGTGACCGCGAGATCCTGCGATCTGAGGTTCGGAAAAACCTTATGGCCAGCGTAGCGGAGGAGTCCAGGCAGCGGGAACGCGAGGCTCTTGAGCTAGAGGCCGAGAACAAGGAGCGCAAGGCGCGCGGCGAGGAGCCGCGCCATCGCGCGTGGTAGAGGGCAGCGGAGAGCAAGTCAGTGAGCCGAGCCGATGAAATCTACCAGGAGACACGATCGCGCGCGCAAAGCCGCCTAGCTTGCCCGCGCTGGCTTGATCTCGGGCGGGGCGCACCCAACCCCCGCCCTGAACTGAAAACGGCGGCACGGGCCGCCAGCAACCCGCGCGCGGGTTGTTTGGAGCAAGTCGGGTGAGCCGAGCCGATGAAATTTACTGGGAGACAGCTTTTGACGCGATCTATATTCCGCTTTTTCCGGGCCGTCCCGGAGCCGGAACCGCGCGAGCTGCTAAGAAGGAGTTTAGGATGAGTACCCTTAGCGATCAGGAAAAGAAGGTCGCGGCGGCTGCCGGCATGTCGGCGGATGAGTTTGCGACGAAAAAGGCCCGGCTGTCGCAAGCCAAAAATACGCATGGTCTGACGGATGATCAGTTGGCGGTCGCGCGAGCCGCCGGTATGAGCCCGCGTGCATTCGCCCGCGAGCTGAGCGTCCTCACGCGCAGCAAGACAGCGATCGCGGCGGGCGATCAGGACCGCGAGGACAAACCCGGATTGGTTCGCGCGCATCAGGAAGTCGATCGCGCGCACAAAGCCGCGTACGACGCGGTTGGCTACCATTCGTCGGCGGAAAATACTTCGGATCGCGAGCTGCTCGACGCGGCGATCGCGGCGCTGGAAGCCTACGATCCGACCAAGGACGATGACGAGGCATACGATCTATTGCTCAACGGTTCGGTGTACCTCATGCGCCTTCTCAACCGGGTCGCGCCCGCCTACGCGGACATCAAGAGCGCCGGGAAGAAGGAATGAAGGGTTCAAAACAACTCGGCGTCTAAGCCGCGAGGTAAATTCAAATGGCTGGACTCACAGGAAATCGCAACATCTCGGAAGATGCCGGCGGACGCTTCGTCTATCCGCTGGCCGACAACGTGATCGTCTACCTGGGCTCGATGGTCGTGCTAGATGCGCAGGGCAACGCCAATCCTGGTGTCAGCGCGACGGGCTTGAAATGCGTCGGCGTCGCGGCGTTGGGCTATCAGGCGCAACCCGGAAATTCCAGTTTTGGGCCCCTGACGCCCGGCAATTTTATCGACAACACGCGAATCGGTCATGCGGCCGGTGCGATGTCCGTCGAATGCCGCCGGGGAATCTTCAGGTTCAATAATTCGAGCGGCGATCCGGTTGTCGCGGGCGATATCGGTGAGCCGTGTTTCATCGTGGACGATCACACCGTCTCGCACGGCGACGGCGTTGGCACGCAGAGCGTTGCGGGCCGGGTTGAGGAAATCGACGCAGCCGGCGGTATCTGGGTCAACTTTGATCGGCAATCGGCGTTGGCGAGCTAAATCGGAAAATGAGTATTGCCGGCGGGAAGCGGGAACGAGGGTTTGAACTACCCTCGCCGCGCACAGCGCGCGCGGTGCAATGCTTGCCCGCGCTGCGCGCATCTTCGTTCCCGGCCGGCATCCGTGTCGCGCGTCGAAATGTCGCCGTTGCCAGCCAGCTCGGTCCGACGTTCCGGGGATTCCCCGGCGGCGCGCGCGTTTTTTCTCATTGGTCTCGCTGGCGGCGTGCGTTAAGGGATTGGCGCATCGCCTCGACGAGGCGGCCGGGCGGCCTTGGGGTAGAGTGCGGGGCCTTTCCGGTGCCGCCAGCCTTTTTTTCATTTGGAGATGGGAGAGCGCGCCGGCGATGGCCCGCGCGGGCGGCTAGCGTGACTTAGGTGCCGTTGGCAACGCTACGGATGGGGGATGGTGTGGAGTGGATGGGAAAACAGGGGAATGCGCGAAATGCGGCAAGGCGATCAGCCGGCCGCGATCGAATCAGAAATTTTGTCCGGGCGGCGCGTGTCGAAACGCCGCGTGGCAGGATGAGCATCCGCGCCGCAAGCGCGCGCGCTGAACTTCAGTTCCGACGCGCCCGCGTCGGGCGGATAAAAGTTTCGAGCAGAAAAGCGATCCTCGCGGTGGGGTTCAAGATTGGCGGGAAAGCGGGGCGGTAGTCGTGGTTGGGTCTCGCGCGAAGCGCTGATCAGAACGCTCGGTCAAGCGGACGCCGCGCGCGTCGTCGAGGTACTCGGCGGCAAGAGAATTGATGTTCCGGCGGCCGCAGATCCGGCATTTTCACGGCTAGCCGCGAGGCTCGGCGAAGAGATCGCGCGCAAGGTCTGCGCGGCGTTTGGAGGCCGAGTCACCTTCCCGCAGCGATTGGTGCCGCTAGACGAAGAGATCGGAAGGCTCCGGCGCGAGATGCTCACGCCCGTCGAAATCGCACGACATTTGCACTGCGCTGAGCGATACGTTTACCTGGTCCTCGCGCGCGAGTGATCCGTCGATAAATCAGGGCAGCTAATAGCCCTTTTGACGCGGCAAAACTGTGACATGGCCGGGGGTTGGATCAAACTAAGTGTCGTTTTTGGATCAGACCATGTGTCGCGCCACACAGCGGGTCCTGTGTCTCGCCATAATCGCAGACTCGTTGGCGGGGAGAGAGGGATTCGAACCCGCGGTACCGGTATCTGGTCCGCGACATTGATAATCTGATGCGTTCTTGCGCGATGGTTTTGACAGCCAATTTGACAGCCACGGGCTTGGACAAGGGCGGATGAAGGGTACGCGGGCGGAAATAAAACCCCGCAGTTTCGCTTGATTTGGACGCGCGAGGACGACTTTCCCACCACCTCTCACGTCGATGTCCGTCTGACGGGTAATAGGTTGTGGCCACGTCTACGAGCTTTCATTTTGATTCGTTTCTGCGCGGGTTCTGCGGCACGATGACCGCCGCCCGTTTCCGCGTTGATTTGCGTTCGTAGTACTGACGCTGCCGAATTTTGGCGTGTTCGGGGTGACGTTCTCGGTATCGCCTGATCTGCTCTCGCTGAGAGCACTTCTTGCTACAGAAAATTCCTCGCTTCTGCCTAACGAATATCCGCCGACAGCCGGGCGCGGCACATTCTCGCAGCCGTACGCCTTCGATCTCAAGAATCCTATATGCGCCCAGTATGAACCTGGTTATGGGGTCCTTCGCGCGATGAAACGCTTCGAGTCTGTTAGCTCGGCCGGACCGCTTCCATCCCTCGTCGGTTCGTCTGTTCAGGACAAACGTCACCTCGGCTGCTTGGAAAACCGCATGGCCATGTTCAAGCAACGATCTAAGCTCCCGTTCTAGAGACTCTGCGACTTTGACAATCCAAGATCGATACGACTTCTCGTAGCCAATGCCCATTTCTCTGCCGAACCAAGCAACTTCGTAGACGAGGGTAGATTCCGCATCACATAGCTCATGGGTCAACCGCTCACGTGGCCGCTGTGCAAAATCAACCAGCCACTGCAATTCCTCAATCCACGTTTTCCCCACGCGCTCATACGCTCTGTGTGTTCGCTCGGCAAATAGGAGCCGGTCTGCATCCGAGCGGCGTCCACTTCGACGTGCCCCGCGCGACTCGCGTGTCGATGTAATTTTCATCTTCGTCTAGCAACACCCATTTTTATTGTAACACTAATCAGGATGATGAATGTTGTCAAGCAGCGGGTGCGTATGCGCATACTGCTCGTAGGACTCTCAGGAGAGTCGGGATGCGAAAAGCGGGAGATGAAAGAGAGGAAGTTGTTGCTATAGCAGGAAGAAGCAGCATCGCAGACATTGCACGCGATTTCTCTTGCCGAAAGCAAAAGGGTAGCCATGCCGATCCAGAAAAGTCGACTCTGATTCGCGATCTGAAGGCGCCCGCTGCGACCGAGTTGATTCCGCGAAGCGGGAGTGGATGTTGGCGATGAGCGCGGAGTCTGAACGTCCAGGCATGCAACGGATGCGATTCGAAGGTGTCTGGACACGCCGGGAGATCTGGCTCGACCCCGACATGAGCCGTACAGAAAAAGCTCTGCTGGGCGAGATTGAATCGTTAGACAAACTCCCGCTTGGATGTTTCGCGAGTAACGACTATTTCGCGGCGTTTTTTCAGCTCAGCCCTCGGCAAATCAGACGATATATCGCGCGGCTCGCGGCGCGCGGATGGATTCAAATCGTGATGACGGGGAGAAATCGGCGTCGATTGCGAGTGACCGCGAAGCTCAGAGCCTTAAGGGACGGCGGTGACTCCTCTGAGGGTCGGAAACGACCCCCAACTCAGGGCCAGATATGTCCCCATATTAGTACAAGAGAGACCAATACAAAGAGATCAAGTAATACACAGGCTCCCGCGCGCGCTTCTCTCTGTGAACTAGAACGACGCTCAACCGTAGATCGCGCTGCGATTCCCGCAGAACTCACATCGCGCGAGCAGTGGGTCCTATGGCGGTGGGAGAAGCGAAAAGGGAAATGGAACAAACCGCCTTACCAGCCAAGCGGCAGTCCTGCGAAGTCGAACGACCCCGCGACGTGGGTCTCCTTCCGGGAAGCAGTCGCGGCGTTCGAAAACGGCTACTTTCACGGTGTCGGATTCGTGTTGACCGACAATGATCCATACGCGATGGCCGACCTCGACCATTGCCGCGACTCCGCCAGCGGAAGCGTTAAAGCCTGGGCTGCAGAGATTGTCGATCAGCTTCGCAGCTACACAGAGATCACACCTTCGGGCGAGGGTCTACGAGTGATCGTGAAAGCGATGCTACCGCCGGGCCGCCGAAAGCGCGGCATGGGAAGCGGCGGCGGCATAGAGCTCTATGATCGCGTTCGTTACATGACGATGACCGGCAACCATATGGCCGGTGCACCCGCGACGATCGAGGAGCGCCAGAACGAGATGGCCGAACTTCACGCGCGCCTCTTTGGCAGTGCGGCTCGTAGCGCTCGCGTGGCGACCGGCAGTAGGCGCAGCTGCACCAGCCGGACGGATGACGAGTTGCTCGCGAAAGCACGGGCGGCAAAGAACCGCGAGAAATTCTGCGCATTGTACGATCGCGGCGACATCAGCGCATATCCTTCGGCCAGCGAAGCGGATCTAGCTCTCTGCGGACTGTTGGCATTCTGGACCGGCGGAGACGCGCAACAAATCGATAGGCTGTTCAGGCTCTCGGCCTTGTTTCGTCAAGAAAAGTGGGACGTAGAGCACTATGCCGGTGGTGAGACTTACGGCGAGGCGACCATCGCCAAGGCAGTGGCGGGAACGCGGGAATTTTACAGGGCGAGCAATGGCATCGCTGAAGAACAGGATCGGGACGCGAGATCAAAATAGGAATGGCCAAGGTGATCGGCTTGTATCGGTCCCGGACCATCAAGCCGATGCGTAGGTAGAGAGTGGAAGTTGGGCGGGTAGATGCGGGTATCGTGACGCTCGAGGATTTATCGCGCGAACCCTTGCGCGCTCGGGGACTATCGCGGGACACGATCGCGACGCTCCTGGCGCAGTGCGGGGGCGCGCAGGGCGCCTTGCTCGCAGCACTCGCTTCTTCGAACGAGTCCGCGGAAGCGCAGAACCAAGAAGACAGGTTGCTCACCGTTGGCGACGCTGCAACCAAGCTCGCCGTCAAGCCGGAATGGCTCTACCGGCGCGGCAAGAGACTTGGGCTAGCGGTCAAATTGGGCGACGGCACGCTGCGCTTCTCGAACAGGGCCCTGGAGGGCTACATACGCGAAAATACTGGGAAAATCGCTATTCGACGCAGGCGCAGAACGGCCGCTTTCCCGAGTTGCAATGACCAAGCATTGCATGGCATGAGGTCCGGCCCGAAAGGGAGCGCCCCATGCTGAAGCCAACACTCAAACGACTACGCGCTAGTTTTCGACGAATCGCCAGCATCGCGTCGGGGAAGGAATTTCCTCCCAAGGACCTGTCCACTGAAGCTCTGGTGGCCTGCCTCCGAAGGGAGGTTCGGCCATGAGCAGAGAGCTTCGGGGCCACGGCACCGTCTACAAGAGCGGCAGCACTTGGTGGATTCAGTATTGCAAAAGCGGGAAATCATATCGCGAATCGGCGCGTTCCATTGCGCGTGCGCGCCAGAAGGCCGTGAATCTCCTGAAGAAACGCTTGCGCGAGAGTTCTCGCGGTAAGGTGATCGGTCCCGTTGCTGAGAAAGTGACGCTCGACGAAATGACAAAAAATCTTCTTGCCGACTACCAGCTGGTCGGCAATCGCAGCATCGAAACCGTCACCTATCTCACCAAGGCTCTTCTCGAATACTTCGACAAGCCGACCCGGGCGCTGGATATCACCGGAGACAGAATCGCCGCGTACATGAGAAAGCGCCAGCAACAAGGGATGTCGAACGCGAGTATCAATCGAGAGGTCGCTTGTTTGCGTCATATGTTCAATTTGATGGTAAAAGCCGGCCGCCTGAGTCGCGACCATGTTCCGAGCGCACCGCGTCTCGAGGAAGCGCCACCCCGAAGCGGGTTCATCGAGCCGGCGGAGTTTAATAAACTTCGAGACGCCCTCCCCGATTACCTTCGAGACCCAGCGATTTTTATGTACCTAACGGGATGGCGGAAGGGCGCGGTATTATCGCTCGCATGGATGCGAGACACTGAGCTCGAATTCGGTAGCGATGGAGAGACGCTTGTGGGAGGAACCGTCAGGCTGCAACACGAACATTCCAAGAACAAGCACTCGTATCAGCTCCGCCTGAAGGGTGGCCTTTTGGAGGTCATGAGACACGCTTGGGAAAATCGGATCGCGGAGTGTTCTTACATCTTCCATAACCAAGGCGAACCCATCGGCGAATTCCGTAAATCTTGGAAGACTGCGTGCAAAACAGCTGGCCTGAAGGGGCTTCTGGTGCACGATTTCCGACGATCCTGCGCTCGCAACCTTGTCCGCGCCGGGGTTCCTGAGCGCGTCGCAATGGAAGTCACTGGTCATAAAACGCGCTCGATGTTCGATCGCTACAACATCGTTGCAGAGTCAGACTTGGAGTCGGCGATGGAACGTGTTACTGAGTACGTGAATAAGCGCGCCGCCGAGAAGCCGAAAGTAGTTCCGCTTCCACAAGAGAAGGCCGCGTAACCTGTGTCAGTTCTGTGTCAGAACCCATGAATAACCCCACCATCGGACGACAAACGCGATGGGCAAATGTGCGCAGACCTGTTGGCTTTTGTAGTCCTGAGTGGACCTGCTTAAACCTTAGGACCCGGCTCACATGCAAGAGGTCCCTGGTTCGAGTCCAGGTGCGTCCACCATCGTTGATTCCCGCCGCCGAAAATAATTCTGGTTCCGCAGCGGGCTGCAGGTATGAGGGCGTCTAGTCTATCGCGAGGCTCGCGAACGACACCGCCGATTCGCTCTGCGGTTCCATCGCGATTCCATATTTCAGCAGCCGCGCGCTGCGGCCGCGCAGCAGCTCGAGTTGGGTGTACATCGGCGCCAGACCGCAAATTCGGCGCGCATCGCGATCCTTCACGATGTCGGCGAAGAAGCCCTCGGGATCGCCGCGCTTGATATTTTCGATGAGGCCAAGATCCTCGCGCTGGACGCGCCCGGCGACCGCGCGATCGGCGGCGAACTCGTCGCCGAATTTCCTGCCGACGTGGGCGAAATCCACGCCCGCAAGAATCAGCACCCGGCGATGCTCCGCGTCGAGCTCGGATCTCAGCGCCGCGATGAACGATCCAACCCGGGAATCGCGCGCCGGCATGACTCCGCTCGCCACCAATTCATGGAATGAGCTGACCAGAATCGGCACGACCTGGTAGCCGCGCGCTCCGAGCGCATATGCGAGAAACAGCGCCTGGAATTCGATCGAATGCTCACCGCGATGCAGCATCTCGTCAGCGAACAGATCGCCGCGGTAGCGCGCCGCGAGCCGATCGATAAAACTGCCGTCGGTCTCGACCGCGCCAAACGGCGTCGCGTAGTTCTTGCGCGTCGCGCTGAACAACTCGGGGCCACCGCCGTAGTGCGAGGTTCCCAGAATCACCACCAACTCGGGTGGCTCGTGCGCCATCAGCTCGTGGTAGGCGTGCGCATAGGCGGCGGCGCCTCGGCGCGGATCGATGTGAGGCGCGATCAGGCCCGCGAGCGACGCTGATTTTTTCACCGTGGGAACGCGGCCGGGTCCCTCGGGCGGATCGAAGAACGCCGCCAGCTCCAAACGCAACTTCGCCGGATCTTTCTCGTAGCACAGCCCCGCCAGAGCTGCGGGACGGTCGGGACTGGCCAGAAATTCCTCGCGCACGCGCCGCTCGCGCTCATGAAATGCGGGCGAGTCGAGGAAGTACGCACGATCCAGCGCCGCGATCAGTTCGTCGAGCTTCTCGAGGGCAATCATCTCGCCGAAGCGCTTCGCAAACGCGGCCTGGATATTCTTCAGCGACATCTTCCCGTCGAATAAAGTCACGATGAAGTAAGCGCCCATCCCGAGCATGATCGGTTCGGGCGCCAGTCCGCTCGGATCGCGCAAACAGATCAGCGTCTGATCCTGCTGCTCGACGGGGAAAGCCTCGACGGCGCGAATCTTTGGATTTTCCATCACGAAATCTAAATCTTGGTGATAGCCGGCAGCCCTGGAGCAAACGCCGCGTTTACAGATGCTATGGGCTTTGACAAAATCCGGCAAGCTGACCGGAAATCCGCGCGCGAAGATCCGTCAATCGCTTCGAATCGCCGAGTCCGGCCAACGCAGAATGTCCGATCAACATCGACGCCGCGCCGCCCTGACCCGATCCCATCCGCGCCGCAAGGATGCGCCCTCGCGCACCCGCTACAGAGTTGCGCGGATCGAATCGCTCGCGCCCGGCGAGTCGCTGAAGTTCATGCTGCCGATTCGCGGCGCCGACGAGGAATGTTTTCTGATCAACTTCGGCGGTGAGTTCCACGCCTACGTCAATCGATGCCGGCATGTGCCGATGGCGATGGACTGGGTGGATAATCAGTTTTTCGCGGAAGACGGCCGCTACTTGATGTGCCAGACGCACAACGCCTATTACGAGCCGACCAGCGGCGAATGTATCGCGGGCCCGCCGACCGCATGCGGCAAATTTCTTTATCGGGTGCCGACGGAAATCGAAGACGGAGTCATTTACGCGCGTCCGCCGCAAGATGAATTCGAAGACTGAGAAGAAGACGAATTCGAAGACCGGCGTCTATTCGTATTCGTCGCCGAAATGGGCGCGCACGATTCGCGCCTTCAGGTACTCGAGCGTGCCGAGGTCCTCGACGATGTCGCCGCCGGTGTCGTAGAAGAACAGCTCGCCGTTCTTCGTGCGGCCGACCGCGATGATCCATTCGAGGTCGTCCCGGTCCTCAAGCAAATAATTGATTGTCTGCGCCACCCCGCGGCCCGGGATAATCGTAATCTTCGGCCTCGGGAGCTTTTCCTTTTCCTGCTTGGGCATCTTTTTGATCAACCCTCTGGCGGGAGGATGCGGGAATCGACCACTCAATTACATTAAGAATGCCCCGCGATCTAAGTCAATAGCGCATGCACGGCGATCTCAACATGATGCGTGTTGGGAAAAAAATCGAACCCGCGGACGCGATTAATTTTGTATCCGGCCCCCGCAAGCACGCGCAAATCACGGGCCAGCGTGGTCACGTCGCACGATACGTAAATGACGCCCGGGGCGCGCAGCTTGATGATCGGTTCCATCAGATCGGGCGCGCCGGTGCGCGGCGGATCGAGGATTATGACCTCGGGACGATAGCGCGCGCGATGCAGAAAATCTGCGGTCGCGGACGCCTTCATCGCGACGAACTGTGCGTCGCGAAATTTCAACCGCGCGGCGTTGCGCGCCGCCGCCGCGATTGCCCCGGCGTCGGCATCCACGCCCGTCACTCGCGCGCCGCGCCGCGATGCGGGCAGACTGAAGTTCCCCGCGCCGCAAAACAGATCGAGCACCGCCGACGATTCGTGAGTTGCCGCCATTTCCATCACGCTCGCGACCAGCTTCTGGTTCTGCACGCGATTCACCTGACTGAAAAGATCGGCGTCCACTTCGATCGAGAGTCCGGCCTCGAGCTCGACTGCGATCGCGGTATCGCCTGCCGTCGCGCGATGCGTCCCCGATCGCAGCACGATTCCCGCAATCTCGCCGTCCGATTCGAGCACGTTTCTTGCCCGCCTGAGGTCCTCTTCGGCCGCCGGCTTCTTCAGATGCGCGACCTGGACTTCGCGCGCGCCGTTGCGCACCACCTCGATCTCTTCGACTCGCTTGCCGAGCGAGCGCGCCAGATGCAGCGGCATCCGGATGCCCGGCTCGGCGACCATGCATGAATCGATCTCGACGATCGTGTTGCTGCCGGCGGAGTAAAACCCAAGCACGCCTTTGGCGCCCACCCTGAGCCGGATTCTCGACCGATAACCGAACTCCGTCGGCGCCGGTTCGACGAGTCCCGCCGGATCGATCGCGACGCCAAGCGCATGGCCCAGCTCGCGTGCGATGACTTCGCCCTTGAAGCGCACTTGGGCGCCGTAGTCGATGTGCTGCCAATCGCATCCACCGCATCGCGGAACATACGGACACGGAGCAACCCGGCGCTCGGCGCTCGCGCGCAGGATTTCGCGAATTTTCGCGACCGAGTAATCGCGGCGCTCCGAAACTATCTCGACGTCCAGCCTGTCTCCCGCCACCGCGCCGGCGACCATCACGGCTTTGCCGTCGTGGCGGCCGACGCCGAAGGGCCCGAACGTCATCGCGCTGATTTCTATTTCCGGCATGCGCACCCAAGTTTATCCCCACTACGCAATTCGCGCGACGCGACTTATAATTGATGCGCGCGCGCGACCGGGCCATTTTATCTGCGCATTCACCGGGGTGATGCCCTTGGCGATCGAGACCGAACTCCGCGAACTAATCGACAGGAATCTTCCCGCTGATTCCGCCCGCCTCGTATCCGCCTTCGCCGAGCGCCTCTTCGCGCGCGAGTCAACCGACAATCGCGAGCAGGTCCCGGCCAAGAGGCGCCTTGCTCTCGTGCAGTCGGCGTTCGAATTCTTTTCCGTCCGCACCGATCCCGTGATCGCGCGAGTCGAATCTGTCCCGGGCGACGACAATGACACACTCGCCATGGTCGAGACCGTGACGACCGATTGCCCGTTCATCGTCGATAGCCTGCTCGAATATTTCCATCAACTCGGCGCCACCGTTCGCACGATGCTCCACCCGGTCTTCAAAGTCACTCGCGACAAACAAGGGCGGATCGCATCGTTCGAACAGTCCCTCTCCACCGAGCGCGGCGAGTCATTGGTTCACGCGGAGCTCGAGATCACGCCCACACCCGAACAGGCGCGTCAAATCGAGCGCGATGTCATCTCAATTCTTGCCGAGGTCAGCGCGGCGACCGGCGACTTTGAGCAGATGACCGCCCGCGCCTTGCAGATCTGCGAGGAAACCGCGTCGAACCGCGAACTGATCGAGGTCCGCGACCTCATGCGCTGGCTCATCCACGGCGGCTTCGTGTTTCTCGGCTATCGTCGTTATCTCGTGAGCGGCGACGACGGCGCCGCCAAATTCGCGCTCGATCCCGGCGCCGAACTCGGCGTCATGCGCGAGCACGACGAGTCGCGATTTCGCAGCTCGGTCTTGCTCGATGAACTCTCACCCGCGCGCCGCAAACTCTTCTTCGAAGGACCGCCGCTGGTGATCGGCAAGACTCGCGCCGACTCCCACGTCCATCGCCGCCGCCCGATGGACAGCGTCTCGATTCGCCGCACTGACGCATCGGACCGCATCGTCGCGTTCGACAATTTCGTCGGGCTGTTCACCTCCAAGGCCTACGCGGAGGAGGCGCAACACATTCCGGTTCTGCGCGCGAAGCTGCGCGAAGTGCTGGAGTGTGAGGGCGCGGCGCCCGGCTCGCACGATTACAAGGAAATCGTTTCCGCCTTCAACAGCTTTCCCAAGGATGAACTCTTTCGCGCGCCCGTGGCCGAACTGCGCGCGCAGTTGCGCCTCATCCTCGACGTTAAGAGCGAAGGCTCGGTGCGACTCTTCGTTGCGCCCGACGTGCGTCACGGCAACGTGATCGCGCTGGTGGTGATGCCGCGCGAGGCCGGTTCCGCCGAGCTGGGCCGGCGCATCCAGGATACTCTTGCAGCCGCACTCCACGGCACTCTGGTCTATTTCTACCAGGCGCTCGGCGAGGGTTACACGGCGCGCCTCCATTTCTGTTTCGTTGCCTATCCCCCAAAGGCTTCGGTCATCCGCGGGCTTGAGACCACGATCGCCGAGCTCGCCAGACGATGGGCCGATCGCTTGCAGGAGCGGTTGATCAAAAAATTCGGACCCAGCCGGGAACGCGCGCTCGCTGAGCGATGGGCCGGTGCGTTCAGCGCTGACTATCAGGCTGCGATCGACGTAACGCGCGCGGTCGGCGACATCGAAGACGTCGAGACGCTAATCGCCGGCGGCCGTGATTTCATGGTCGAGGCCGGACGTAGCGCGTCCGACGGCGACACCTCAGGCGCCAGCGACATACGGGTTATCGGGCTTGGCGACGCTCCGATGCTGTCCGACCTGATGCCTACTTTGCAGAACTTCGCCATCGAGGTATTGGCCGAGGACGCTCACGAGCTTCGCCCCCGCACGGACGGCAAAGTGACGCGCGCGTACCTGCAGGTTTTTTCTGTGCAAGGACCCGGCTCGCAGCCGTTCGAAAAATTTCCCGGCGCCGCGCTGATTGCCGACGCGATCGCCGCCGTGCGGATCGGCCTTGCCGCAGACGATGCTCTTAACGCGCTCACTCTTACTGCGGGCCTCGCCTGGCGCGAGGTCGCTCTCCTGCGCACGTACCTCGTCGCCGCGTTTCAGATGCGCCTGTCGCCCGCTCGTCTCGGCTTGCAGCGCGTTCTGTTGCTATATCCCGACCTCGCCAGGTTGCTGTTCGAGCTGTTCACCGCGCGTCTCTCGTTCGACAGTCCGGCCGCGCCGAAAAAAATCGCGGACCTGCGCGAAGCGTATCTCGCTCGTCTCGGTGCGATCGAAAATATTATTGACGATCGCACTGCGCGCGCGCTGCTATCAATGGTCGAGGCGACCGTGCGCACCAATTTTTTCTGCGCGGCGCCGTCGCCCGACCCCTACATCGCGCTCAAGTTCGAAAGCGCGCGCATCACCGGGCTGCCCGACACCGCACCGCTCTATGAAATTCACGTCAACAGTCCGCGCATGGAAGGATGCCATCTGCGCCACGGGCGCATCGCGCGCGGCGGAATTCGCTTCAGTGACCGGCCCGACGATTACCGCACCGAGATTCTCGATCTGATGAAGACCCAGACCGTGAAGAATGCGATCATCGTCCCGCTCGGCGCCAAGGGTGGCTTCATCGTCAAGCCGCGACCCCGCCATCAGCCGGATCCCCACGACGGCGTCGAGGCCTACCAGACGCTGATCAACGCGATGCTCGATCTCACCGACAACCTCACGGGCGACGGCCCGCTTCATCCCGCTCGCGTCAGGGTGCTGGACGACGACGGTCCATATCTCGTCGTGGCCGCCGATAAAGGCACTGCGAGTTTCTCCGACCTCGCCAATCAGATCGCTCTCGAGCGCGGCTTCTGGCTCGGCGACGCCTTCGCGTCCGGCGGCGAGCACGGCTACGACCACAAGCAGATGGCGATCACGGCGCGCGGCGCGTGGGAATCCGCGCGCCGGCATCTGCGCGAGATGGGTCGCGACCCCGACCGCGGCGCGCCGCTCACGATGATCGGCATCGGCGACATGTCGGGCGACGTGTTCGGCAACGGCCTTCTGCGCTCGCGCAACTTGAAGCTAATCGCCGCCTTCGACCATCGCCACATCTTCATCGATCCCGACCCCGATCCCGCGGTCAGCTTCAACGAACGCAAGCGGCTCTACGATCTGCCGCGCTCGAGTTGGTCGGACTACAATCCCGCGCTCATCAGTCCCGGCGGCGGCGTCTTTCGCCGCGGCCAGAAACAAATCGACCTCAGTCCGCATGCGCGCGCCGCGCTCGGATGCGACTCCAATGCGCTCGACGGCGAGTCGTTGATCCAGCGCATTCTGCGCGCGCCCGTCGATCTGTTTTACAACGGCGGCATCGGGACTTACGTTCGCGCCTCGACCGAGACCGACGCCGAAGTCGCCGATCACGCCAACGACGCATGCCGAATCACCGCGCCGGAACTTCGCGCCAAAATAGTCGTCGAAGGCGGCAACCTCGGTTTCACCCAAAAGGCGCGTATCGAGTACGCGCTCGCTGGCGGGCGTATCAACACCGACGCGATCGACAACTCGGCCGGCGTCGATATGTCCGATCACGAAGTCAATCTGAAAATTCTGCTCGAGCCTGCCGTAGCCCGCGGCGAGCTCACTCTCGACGCGCGCAACCGCGCGCTTGCCGCATGCGCCGGCGAAGTCGCCGACCGTGTCATCGCTGACAATCGCGATCAGGTGCTGTCGCTAAGCCTCGAGCAGCTTCGCAGCCGCACGCACTTGACCGAGTTTCGCGACCATCTCCAGGCCATCGAGGATCGCGGCATCTTGACCGGGATGGAGCCCGTGCTGCCCGCCCGCGAGGTGATTCGCGAGCGCTACTCACGCTACCCCGGGCTCACCCGCCCCGAGCTTGCGCTGGCTGCGGCCTACACCAAGATCGATCTTATCCGGCGGCTTGAAACCACCGTGCTGGTTGACGATTCGTACCTCGTCGGACGTTTCCTGCAGCCATACTTCCCGCCCTCGCTCGCCGAGCACGTAAGCCCTGACGCCAGCGCTCATCGCCTCCGCCACGAGCTGATCGCGACTCGCGCCGTCAATGAACTCGTCGATCTGGTTGGCTCGACTTTCGTCTTCGGCCACGTGCGCGATCGTGGCGTCGCGGCTGAGGATGTGGTCCGTGCATGGGTGATCGCGGCCGACGTGCTTTCGATTCACGAACGTGCAGGTCTGCTCAAGCGCAACGCCGCGACGACCGCGGCCGAATCGGAGCTGGGCGCGTTTCTCGCGCTCGAACGCGCCTGCCGGAGCGCTGCGGGCTGGGCGCTCAGCGAACTGGAACCTGCCACTTCGATCGGCGCCGCGGTGACCCGCTTCAAGCCCGCATTCGAAATGCTGTCTGGCGAGTTCGAGTCGATGCTCGCCGGTGGCGAGCGCGACCGCTTCGAGCGCCTCTATCGCGAGCTTAGGATCGACGTCCTGGACGGCGAACTGGCGCACGGCCTCGCGCGCCTGGCCTTCGCCGATCACATCCTGAGCGTGCTGAGCCTGAGTTTCGCCCGCGAAATCGAACCCGCCAAGGCGGCTCAAGCGTACTTCCGCCTGAGCGCGCAACTCAACTTCACAATTCTCGAAGATGCGCTTCAATCGATTGGCGCTGACGACCGCTGGGAGCGGCGCGCCGCAGACGAACTCGCCGCCGAACTTCGCGCCGCGCGGATCGCGCTGTGCCGCGCGGTGCTCGACGCCATCGCCGACGATCCCGATATTAGTGTCGATGGATCGATCGAGCAGTTGAAGCGCGTTCGCGCCGATAGATTCGCGCAACTCGCGCGGCTCTTCGACGAACTCAAGGCCCTTGCGTCCCCGAGCCTGCCCGCGATTCACGTCACCATTCGCGCCCTCTCCCGCCTGGCGATTTGATGCCTCTCGCCGCTTACAGCGCGGCGCCCGGGAGTTGCGCCGTCGCCTGCATCGCGGATTGCGCTGCGGAATCAAGCCGCTCTGCGGGTTGCAGCTCCCTCAAATCCTGATAGAGGCGCAGGCCCGCCGCGACCAGGAACGCGGTGGTCGCAAAGTTGACGCTAATCTCGGCAAGATCGACGAGAAAGATCGTCGTCCCGAGAAAACCCGTCACCACCCCGACCGGCCCGAACAGCAGGCTCACCACCACAAACGCTCCCGCGGCCCACGAGTTGAATCCCGACCAGACCGCGAGAAATACCACGATCCTCGTCGCGACTTTGAAGAAGCGCTTGCGCATCAGGTCTCGGCTGAACAGCAGTGCATGCCAGCTATGCTTTCCGTCGAAGATCAGCGCGAACTGCGCGAAGTACAACCACGCGTACACGAGCGCGCCGATCATGATCATCAACACCAGCGCGATATATGCCCACACGCCGATCGAACCGTACACGTAAGTCGACGCCGCCTGGAACAGGAACAGCCCCGCCGCCGGCGCCAGCAGTTGCAGAATCGTCACCCATATGAACCCTGGGGCAAGCGGAATCGATTGCCGGTAAACCTCGATCGCTTCGCCAATAATCGCGGGCTTCCGGAGTCCCGCCTGGATCCTCTTGAGCGAACACAACGTGACCAGCGTCACCAGCAGCGTGAGCAGCCCGAAGATCAGATGCAGCGCCATCGTGACCCACGGCGAGAACGGCTGCATCTCTTTCAGCGGCGCGTGCCTGTTCGGGACATCGACGCTCTGCGCCTGCACGTAGTTGATATTTTGCGCGCCCGGTTCAAACGTCTGAGCGAGGCGGAATTGCAGATTCAACGCGTCCGGCAGCAGGCACAACGCCGCCGCCAGCAGCAACGGCGCCAGCACTACCGCCAGCACGGACCAATTGCCCCGCAGATCGTTCACCGCGTTGGCGAGATATATGAAGCTGCTTTTGAGGCGGACGGGGCTCACAGCGCGCTAAAGGTTGGCATCCTCGGACTATCGAGACAAGTCCGCCCCCGTCGCCCCATGATCGCTTCCGGCTTCGATGATATACTCGTGATTCACAACAACACTCTCATACGGAGAACGCACTCATGGCCGACAACGACTACGACCGCGCAGCGAAAATCGAGCATGAGAATAAAATGATCCGCCGCCTGCGCTTCCTGGTCGAGCTGACCTTCGCAACCATCGCGCAAGACAATGACATGACGCTCGAACAGGGATGGGAACACGTCCTTGCGCTCAAGGGCACCGCGGTTGCAATGTTTCCCGGCAAGGAAGAAACCTTCGACCTCATCTATATGCCGCGCTTTTCGCGTCTGCTCGCAGAGCGATTCGGCGCGAATTGACCGCCAGGCCCACATCGGTGAATCTGCCTGCCGGCAAGCTGTCCGGCTGCATCGCCAGGCCCGACGGCTCGCTCGTCCGCGGGCGCATCACGTTCACCGATCGGATTACTGCGCTCGAATCCGCATCTGACGGCGGCGACGAAGATTACATCCTGCCCGGCTTCGTCGATCTTCAGGTCAACGGCTCGCACGGCATCGACGTGATGAACGCGTCGGCGGACGCACTCGCCACTCTAAGCCGCCACCTCGCGCGCGAAGGCGCCACGGCCTGGATGCCGACTGCGGTCACCGCGCCAATCGAAAAGATCGCGCAGGTTCACGAGTCGATCGCCGGTGCGATTGAAAATTCGCGCCGCGACAACTCCGCCGATGCGGCCGCCATTCTCGGCATGCATCTCGAAGGTCCGTTCATTTCGCCGCTCCGGCTCGGCGCGCATCCCGCGCTCAACCTCGAACCGCGCGGCGAGCCTTTCGAACGAGTGCTCGCGATGCACGCGCTTCGATTGATCACCCTCGCGCCCGAGTTGCCCGGCGGAATCGACGCGATTCGACGCCTTACCGCGCGCGCCGTGGTCGTCTCCATCGGTCATACCAACGCGACTCTCGAGGAGGCCAACGCCGGCATCACCGCCGGTGCTCGGATGTTCACGCATCTGTTCAACGCGATGCGCCCGTTGAACCATCGTGATCCCGGCGTTATCGCCGCCGCACTCGCGCCGTCACCCGCACTCGCCGCGATCATCCCCGACGGTGTTCACGTGCATCCCGCGGTGCTGCGTCTCGCCAGCCGCGCCCGCGGCAAAGACGGGATGATCCTTGTCACCGACAAAGTCGCGTTGGCGAAAGCCTCCACCTCCGAAAAAAATCTCGGGCGTGCGAGCGCAACGATAACGATTCGCGATGGCGCCGCGCGCCTCGATGACGGCACGCTCGCCGGCAGCATCATCTCGATGCTCGATGGCGTCCGCGTGATGGTCGAAAAAGCCGGCGTCAGCATCGGCGATGCGGCCGTGATGGCTGCCACCAATCCCGCCGATGTCGTCGGCGCCAACGATCGCGGCCGCATTCAGGCCGGCGCGCGCGCCGATTTAATCGTGCTCAGCCAGGCGCTAGAGTTGAAGTCCGTGTTCATCGCCGGCCGCGAGATAGGCTAGCCGCTGATCGACGAAAAACCGCTGAATTTCGAAAGCACCATCCAATAGGAGCCAATCGATGCCGCTCAACAAAGCCTGCGTGGGCCGCGAATATCCGCCCTTCACCACCAACGTCACCCTCGACGCGGTCCAGAACTATGCGCGCGCGTACAACGACGACAACCCCGCGTTCTTCGACGCGAGCCGCCCCGGCGGCATCGTCGCGCCGCCGATGTTCGGCGTCACCGTCGTTTGGGATGCCGTCATGAAAACCGTGATGGATCCCGACCTGCAGGCCGACCTGCTCCGCCTCGTTCACGGCGAGCAGGACATGGAATTTCCAAATCCAATTCGCCCCGGCGACGTAGTAACCGCGGCCGCAAAAATTATTTCGATCGAAACCAAGGCCACCGGCGAGACCATGACCGTCGAGCTAAACGCCGCCAACCAGAAGGGGCAACCGGTCCAGAAAACACTCTTCATCGCTTTTATTCGAGGCGCTCGAAACCGCGAAGCCGCGTCCTCGGAACCGCGCGCCATCGAGCCCGATCGCGGTGAGCCGATCTTCTCAGTCGCGCAAACCATCGACAAGGATCAGACCTACCGCTACGCCGAGGCCTCGGGCGATCGCAACCCGATCCATGTCGATGAAAACATCGCGAAGATGGCGGGCCTGCCGAGCATCATCGTGCATGGCCTCTGCACGATGGCGTTTACGTCGAAGGTCGCGATCGACAATCTCTGCGCCGGCGACCCGGCTCGCCTCAAGCGCTTGCGCGCGCGCTTCTCCCGTCCCGTGCTGCCCGGCCAGACCATCACCACCAAAGTCTGGGCCGACGGCGACCGCGACGGCCGCAAAGCATTCGCTTACGAGACTTTCAACCCCGACGGCCAGGCTGTTATCAAGGGCGGCATCGCCGAAGTCGCACCCTGACTTCCCTCCCGTGAAAATCACCATCGGCCTCTCGCTCTCCCTCACCGGCGAATACTCCCCGATGGGGCGGCAGGCCGAAATCGCGATTCGTTTGTTCATCGCCGACGCCAACGCCAGCAGTGCGCTCCGCATCGCCAGCGAGCGATGCGAGTTTGCGCTCGAGTGCCACGACGACGCGAGCGACGCTGTGCGATGCGCCGAAATATATCGCGCTCTCTGCGCGGATCGCCGCGCAGACATAATCTTCGGCCCGTACTCCAGTCGCCTCACCCGCGTCGCCGCGGACATCGTCGAACAATCCGGTCGCGTCTTCGTTAATCACGGCGGCGCCGGCGACGAACTCTACGACCGCGGCTACAAGATGATCGTCGGAGTACTCAGTCCCGCCAGTGACTATTTGCGCGGCT
Source organism: Binatus soli (SeqCode) (assembly GCF_050015535.1). Classification (NCBI taxonomy): domain Bacteria; phylum Candidatus Binatota; class Binatia (SeqCode); order Binatales (SeqCode); family Binataceae (SeqCode); genus Binatus (SeqCode); species Binatus soli (SeqCode). The sequence goes on from NZ_JBEKBF010000012.1 coordinate 70,020, forward strand.
TCGTCCGCTTGCTGACCCAGCTCAAGCTCTGGCGCAAGCGCGTCGCGATCGTCGCGTCGAAGTCGCCCTTCGCTCGCGCGGTTGCATCGGGCTTCGAGCGCGCCGCCGCCGAACGCGCCGCTCGTCGTCGCGGAGTCCGCGTCCGCGTGAAATGGAACGGCGCGTTCGACCCCGTCTCCACGCCCGCGCGGCTTTTCCCCGCCCTCGCGCGCAACCGCGTCAACGCGCTCGCCAGCGCCGGCAGCTATGAACATGACGTCGCCGTGATGCGCGCGGTCGCATCTTCCCGTCTCAACATCCCGGTGCTTGGATGCGTCGCCGCCGGTGTGCGCCGCTTCGCATCGGACTTGGGCGAACTTGCAGAAGGAATCGTCGGCCCTTCGCAGTGGGAGGATTCCATCGAGATCGCGCCCGCCCTCGGCCCAACGCCAGCCGAGTTTGCGCGCCGAATGGTCACCGCCGGCGCCGGCGATTTTCCCGATTATCCCGCCGCGCAGATTTACGCCGCCGGTCTCCTGACCGCCGCCGCGCTCGCTGCCGCCGGCCGCCGCGACGACGCGATGCTTCGCGATGCATTCTCCAACTTGCAAACCACCACGATGTTCGGCGAGTTCTCGATCGATCGCGTCACCGGCCGCCAGCTCGGTCACCAGATGCTGCTCGTGCAATGGCACCGCGGACGCAAGGTGATTATCGCGCCTGAGTCGCACGACGACTCCGGCTCGCTCGATCTTCCCTCCGGCATGCGCCTGCTCCTTGCGGGAGTCGAGATGCTTCGCTTAAGCCGTCGTGACGATTCGCGGGAATCGCTCGGCGATGATGAATTGGAAGAATCGGATCTCGATAAAGATGAGCGCAATCACGATTAAACTCGACCGCCGGATAGTTCTCGCGATCGGCTTGATGTCCGGGACTTCGCACGACGGCGTGAGCGCCGCCGTCGTCGAGCTCGACGAGCGTTCCCATCCGCCCGCGCGCTTGATCGCGTTTCACACTTTTCCGTACCCTGCGCGCTTTCGCAAAGAATTGCTCGCCGCTTCCGCCGATGAGAAAATCGGCGCGGCGGCGATTTCCACGCTCAACTTCGCGCTCGGTCGCGAGTTCGGACGTGCCGCCATCGAGATCGCCCGGCGCGCGCGCATCGCACTATCCGACGTTGCGTTCATCGGATCGCACGGTCATACCTTTTTTCATCTGCCGCCACGCCGCGCGGCCCGCGGACAGCTCGCCTCCACGATGCAACTTGGCGAGTCCGCCGTCATCGCCGCGGCCACCGGAGTTCCCGTCGTCGCCGACTTCCGCACGATGGACATCGCGCTCGGCGGCGAGGGCGCTCCCCTGGCCCCACTCGCCCATCTCTGGCTGTTCGCCGACCCCACGCGCGGCCGCGTCGTGCAGAACATCGGCGGCATCAGCAACGCAACTTACATTCCGCCCCGCGCGCGCCTCGGCGACCCCGACCTGATCGCGTTCGACACCGGCCCGGGTAACATGATGCTGGACGCGCTCGCTTCGCGAATCTCGGGCGGCCGACTGCGGATGGATCGCGACGGGCGCATCGCGGCACGGGGCCACGTCAACGAGCCGCTGCTTGCGAAGCTGATGCGAAATCCTTATTTCCGCCGACGCCCGCCAAAATCGACTGGACGCGAGGAATTCGGCGCCCATCTGCTCGATCGGATCGTCGCCGAAGCCCGCCGCATGAGAATCGTTGACTACGATCTGGTCGCGACGGTCACCGCCCTCACCGCGCGATCGATCGCCGACGCATGCCGCCGCTTCATTTTTCCCCGTGGCCCCGTTGACCAGTTGATCGTCACTGGCGGCGGCGCGCAAAACCCAACCTTGATGCGAATGATCGGGGCCGAGCTTCCCAATCTCGAAGTGATCACGGCCGCGGACGTCGGGGTTGACGGCAACGCGCTCGAGGCCGTCGCATTTGCCGTCCTCGGCTACCAGATGCTGCGCGGCCGCCAGGGCAACATCCCCAGTGTCACCGGTGCGCGCGCGCCTGCCATCCTCGGCAAACTCACGCTGCCCCCGGGGCCAGTGGAAAAGTGAAGGAGTGAAACGTCGAGCCTCACCCGCGCCTCGAAGACTCGGCGCGATTTCACGCGCTCCGCTTGTCCTCGGGCGGCGCGACTCCCGCCTTCGTCGCTGACTCGACCGCCGCCGACCGGAAGATACCGTGCGCCATCGTCGATTCCTCGCGATCCGCACGCGCCGCATAGACTCTCATCCGCGCTTCATGCGCCGATTTGTCGTCCGGCGCCGCCGCCACCGCCCAATCCGCCAGATGACATGCCAGCACGACTTCGCCCGCAGCAAGTTTTTCGTTCGCTCGCGCGATCACCGGCGCCACACCGCCCGCCAGCGCGGCAATCTCCCGCGCCCGCTCGCCGTCGCTCGCGGGTTTGAGGTTCGACGGTGTGCCGTCGTACCATCCGCCTTCCAGCCGCCAGACGTTGCGCACGATAAACTCGGGCTCGTCGTACACGGCCTGCAGCCACGGCTTCTCCGCGAGATTTGCCGGCGGCTTCACAGTGTGAATTATCTCGTCCAGCGGCGCGCCCGCATTCATCATCGCAATAGCCTGATCGTACAGGCTCTGCAGATAGTTTGCGGTGTCGTTCAGCACCTGCCGCACCCGCATCGCGCCGAACACCGGGTAGCCGTGGCCCGGCACGAGCACTTCCGCCCCCAGTCTCGCCATCACGCGCAGCGCCTCGGCCCATTCGCGCGCGTAGCGCTGCGCCTTCTGTGGATTGCCCGCATTGGGCGCCGCCCAGATGATCAAATCTCCGGTACACAGCAGCTTGCGCTGCGGGATGAAGACCCAGCAATGATCGTCGGTCTCGCCGCGCGCATGATGGCATTCAAACTTGTCGTCGCCGGCAACTACATTCAACTGATTATCGAAGTAAGTATCCGGATATACATACTCTGTCGGCCACGGAGCGGGCCGGTTGAATTGCCGCGTATTGACTACAGTGTTATAGCCGGCGGTGCGCTTGTAGCGATCGAACCGCGCCGCGACTGCGCGATGTCCCACCACGCGCGGCCGTGCCACCTTGTTCTTCTGCGCATCCGCCACTATAGCCGGCATCCCGCACGCGTGATCGACGTGCCCGTGCGTGTAGATCGCCGTGTTCACCCGCTCCGGCGAGAACTGCCGAATCAGTTTCACCGTCGCGTCCTGGTTGAAGTAGCCTCCCGTATCCACCAGCACCAGTCCCTCGCCCGTCTTGGCCGCCGTCACGTTCGCAAACCATCGGTAGAACATCACGCCGTCCGCAATTTCCTCGTACTCGCCGGTCGGCAGGATCGGATGGAACTGGCGGGTCGTAATCGCGCCGGTGAAAATCTTTTCCGATTGATCTCTTATCACGCCCATAGCTGAATCTTCCTCTTACAAGAAAATCCTCAATCGATCCGATGCAGCTCCCCGATATGCCGAATCTTCTCGTGATCGACCCACGTGTAGCGCTGATGCCGATCGATCAGCCGCGCCTCGATTCCCGCCGCGCGCGCGCCCTCCACGTCGATCGAATAGATGTCGCCCGCAAATCTCACTTCGTCGGGAGCGACGCCCAATCGCTCGAGCGCGATTTGAAAAATCCGCGGGTCGGGCTTTGCCACCCCGACAACATGCGAGTCGATTATCACGTCGAAGTACGGCGCCAGCCCGAATCGTCTCGCGTCCGCTTCGACCTGTCCCTCCGCATTCGACACGATCCCGAGCCTGTATCCCGCCGATTTGAACGCCTCCAACGCCTCGAACGTGCCCACCCGCACCACGCGCCAGAGCGTGGCCTCGCGATGTATCGCGCCAAACTTCGCCGCGCATTCGCGAAATTCCTCTTCCGGAATTCCTGCCGCCGTCATCCAGCCGCGAAAAAAATGCTCGTACGCCGCGTAGTCGGCTTGCTTGTTCGCCCCGCTCATCAGCACCCGATCGATCGCCGCGCGCCCCCCGTATTCGGCGTGCTCGAGCGCCAGTGCATCGAGCTTGCGCCCTTCGCGCGAGAATTCGCGGGCCAGCAATTCGAAATCCAGGAATGCGAGCGTGCCGCCAAAGTCGAACAGCAGCGCCTTGAGTTTTTCCTTTCCCTTCGATTTCATTCCGCTCCAGCTTAGCAGGGGCCAGCCCCTGCACCCATGTCAGGAAGAGCGTAGTCGAAGGGCTCAAGGTAAACTCCGGCCGCGTTTTTTTTCCTTACTCAGGTGCAGGGACCGGGGCCCCCGTAAACCCAGTGTGGGCTTCGCTAATTCTGTCCCCGCTCCGTCCGCCCTTGTTGCGCCGCTATCCGTCAAAAAGATATGATTTTTCTGGAGTTTTCTCCCCGCCGCGCCAGCGCTCCACAGGAGTGAGTGATGTTCACCGGTATCATCGAAGACCTCGGCACCGTCGAAAGCCTCAAGCCGACCGACCAAGGCGCGGTAATTTCTGTCCATACATCGCTCCCCATTTCCGAAATCAACATCGGCGATTCGATCGCCGTCAACGGCGCGTGCCTGACCGTGATTTCCAAAGGCCCCGGCCGCTTCGCGATGGACATCTCGGCCGAGACCTTGCGATGCACCGGGCTTGGCGATCTGAAACCCTCCCGCCGCGTGAATCTCGAGCGATGCCTCACGCTCGGCAAGCTGCTTGGCGGCCATCTGGTCTCCGGCCACGTTGACGGCATCGGCCGGGTCGTGTCGATCAAGCCCGAGGGCGACTCAAAACTCTTCAACCTCGAGGTTGTGCCCGCGCAAGCGCGCTACCTGGTCGAGAAGGGCTCGGTCGCCATCGACGGAATCAGCCTGACCAGCTTCTCGGTCGAGGACTGCAACTTTTCCGTCGAAATAATTCCCCACACGCTGCGATCGACGACGCTCGGTTTCAAGCAGCCCGGTGACACCGTCAACATCGAGAACGACATGCTGGTTAAGTATGTCGAGAAGATTCTCGCGATACGCGCGACGCCGGCGCTCGCGTCGTGAACAGCGAAAAGTGAGAAAGTGAAAAAGTGAAAAACGCATGAGCCTGATGCAGATACCGCGCAAGATCGAGTACGCACTGCGAGCGATGATCTATCTCGCCGATCATCCGTCGGGCGTCGCGCGCGGCGCCGAAATCGCAAGTCGCGAGCACATCCCGAAATACTATCTCGAAAAAGTGGTTCGCGATCTGATGCGCCGCGGCCTCGTCCGCGCGCGCCGCGGTCCCGGCGGCGGTTACCAGCTTGCCCGCAATGCCGACGCCGTCACGTTTCGCGACATTATCGAAGCCGTCGAGGGTCCCATCAAGCTCAATCTATGCACCGACGGCAGCAGCTCATGCGCTCTGCAGCCGACCTGCCGCATGTATCGCGTTTGGGAAAAGGGCCAGCGCGTGTTGCTCGAAGTTTTCTCCGATACCTCGCTCGCCGAAATAGCCGCGACGCGTCCGTCGCCGGCCGTGCGTTCCCCCGCCGAAGTCGCGTCGAGAGCGATATCGCCGGCCAAGTCTCAGCCCGCGTAGCCGAATTGAGAAACCTCCCGACGCTGGCCCTGCGAACCCTCTGCCCGTGAACGATTTCGGAGCTATCGGTCTCAGCGACTTCGTCGGCAAACCACGCCGCGGCGCCCCGGTCTTCAGCGAGAAGACCTTCTATCTCGAGGAATTCTACGGCAAGAGCCTGCTCTTCGCGCTGATTCCTCCCGCCGGACAGCGGATTTCCGACTTCGATTCTCTCGTCCTGACGCTGCGCGAATTGCGGCGCAATCAAACCCGATGCGTCGTCATCGTTTCGCCGAGCGCACTTCCCAAGCTGATGCGCCGGCTCGGCCGCCTCGCCCCCAAGGAACCGCCCCCGGTCTTCAATCCATCCGACGGACTTCGCTCGCGCCCGTATCCACCGGATTCCGCCGTCGCCGAGATCTGGGCGCGATTGCGCGCCGGATCGATCGTCGTCGCCTCGATGAGCCGTGACGACGCCGACGATCTCACCGTCTTCGCGCGCGAGCTCGCCAGCCGCCTTCGCGTCTTCAAGCTCCTGATGCTTGATCGGCGCGGCGGCTTGATCGACAAGGACGGCCAACGGCTCTCGTTCGTCGAGGAACATCGCATCCGCCTCACTATGCGCAACCTCCGCTCACGCGCCCGCAGAGCCATCGTCCGCGCCGCCCTCGACGCCCTCGAAGACGGCGTCGGTTCCGTCAACCTGGTCGCGCCGGGCGACGTTTACGAGGAACTCTTCAGTTTCATCGGCGCCGGAACGCTGTTCACCGAGATGCAGTACGGCTTCGTCCGCCCCGTTTCAATCGACGACTTCGAAGAAGTTGAAGCGCTCATCGTCCGCGGCCAGACCGAAGGCTCCTTGCTGCCCCGCACTCCCGACCAGATCGCGAAAATCCTGCCCTCATGCTTCGGCTACCGAATCGGCGACGAACACCTCGCTGGGATTTGCTCGCTGCTGACCGAGCCGTACCGCCGCGACCGCGCCGGCGAAATCACCGCGATGTACACCTTGACGCGCTTCCAGGGCGAGGGCGTCGCCGCCGTGCTGGTCCGCGAGATCCTCAAGGAAGCCCGGGCTCGCCGCCTCAAATACGTTTTCGCATGCACCAATGAGGATCGTGTCGCCGGCTTCTTCTCCCGCCTCGGCTTCAAGCGCGTGAGTGCTCGCGACGTCTCCGCGGCCAAGTGGCGCGGCTACGATCCCTCACGCATCAAGAGCCTTAGTATATTCCGCGCCGAGCTCGACTGACTATTCGATGCCGTGATTAGCTATTATATATTGACTAGCTATCATATCTCTGCGTCGAGCCCGATGGCCTTCGCATGAACCTGAAATCTGCCGCCGCGATCGCCGCGATCGCTCTCCTCACCGCCGTCCTGACGCTTCATCGGCTCGGTGCCGGCGACGTATGCACCGGCAACGAGGCCGTCGAAGGCGTGTTCGTCCAGCAGATGGTCGAGCACGGCCAGCTCCTGTTCCCGGTCGAGAACGGCATCGTCCCGATGTACAAGCCTCCGCTGTTCCATTGGACCGCGGTCGCAATCGATCGCCTCGCCGGAATCCGCAAAGTGACCGCCGCCAACCTCCGCCTCCCATCCGCACTTTACGCGGTTGCCGGCGCGATCCTCACGATGCTGTTCGCGTTCGAATTCCTCGGCATCGACGCCGCCGTCCTCGCCGGACTCGCCCTTGCCGGCTCCTATCAGTACGTCAGCCAGGGCCGCTACGGCCGCGTCGACATGACGCTGTGCTTCTTCGAGTCGCTCGCCCTGTTCGCATTTCTGCGGTGGATGCCCCGCGACGCGGCCTCTTCCGGCCCCGCCGCGCGCTTCGAATCCAGTCTGCCCGCGCTCTATCTGATGGCGGTTGCGATCGGCCTCGGCGTGCTCGCCAAGGGCCCCGTCGGCGCAATTCTTCCCGGCGTTTCGATCGTAATCTTCATGTTCGCCGAGCACCGCGGACGCCAAATCCTGACGATGCTCGACCCCGGCGCGATCATCCTCGGCGCCGTGATCGCTTCGAGCTGGTATCTCGCATGTTACTTCGGCGGACGCTTCGCCTTCCTCAATCGTCAGCTCGACGCCGAAAATGTCGGCCGCTTCTTCGGCTCGCTGGGCGCGATGGCGCCGTGGTACTACCTGAAACCCGTGCTGCTCAACTCCGCCCCGCTGAGCCTGATAGTCCCTGTCGCCGCCGTTTACGCATTACTCACTCCATTACTCACTCGGCGCCGCTCCGATTCTGCCTCTCCCCCCGGGAGAGGCCGCGATGCGCTTCGCAGCGCGGGTGAGGGCGATCGTTCCCCCACGCCGTCCGACTCCGATCGCGCCCGTGCCGCCGTCCGCCTCTTCGCGATCTTTTACTTCGCCACCGTCATCTTCTTCAGCATCGCCGCCTACAAGCGCCGCTCATATTTGCTGCCGGTATGGCCCGCGGCCGCCGTGATGCTCGCGTGGTGGATCTTCACCGTCCCTCCGCTTGCATGGCACCGCGCCGCGACCCGGGCATTCGCCGCCCTGTGCGCCGGGCTCGTCGTTTTCAACTTTGTCTATATACCGCGGATGGAAGTCCGGTCATGCCGCGACGATTCATTTCGGCCCGCCGCCGAAGAAATCGTCCGCGTCGCCGCGCCCGCCGACCCGCTCTACGTTTACGGATTTCAGGAAGAGATCGCGCCGCTGCTGTTCTACCTCGATCGCGAGGCGCCCGTTCTCCAGGGCCGTCTCGGCGACGCGCCCCCCGGCTTCATCATCGTGCCCGCCGACGTATGGGAGACCCATCAGCGCGACGCCCTCGACCTCGAACCGGTCCTCACTTCCGACCACGGCAACCGCCGCCTCGTACTCCTCAAACGCGGCAAGTCTTACGCCTGCAGGAACTGAAACAAACTGAGCGAGACGAACTGAAACAAAATCAGCAAAACCTGCACTGGGTTTCGCTCACTCGGCTGCTCCCTCCTATCTGCCGCTCGCGCTCTTCAGCGCCGGCTCCTGTACCGCTTTCTCTGCCGAATGTTCCACGCATCGCCTCTTCAGCTCCGCGAACGCGTCATCGACAAACGCCTTCATCAGCGCAATGTCGGGCATTACGCGCGGATCCGCGATCATTCCGAAGTATAGACTCCGATAGTAACTGAATATTGCGACTCCATATCCCAGCGTTGCGCCGAGCGGTACCAGCGGTACCATGTCCAGGCAAACGTGTCCGTTTACATATTGCTGCACCTGCACGCCCGGCACGTTGGTCGCGATAAAATTGACCCCGAACGCAGGCAGCCCGAAGCCGTCGAGCCGCGGTTTCCAATCCGTCCACTTCGCCAGCCGCGCTGCGACGTCCATCATCGTGGTCGCCGCGCGCGCTGCCGGACCAATCATGCTCGGTGGAATTGCGTCGCCGAGCTGCATCATCGCGTCCACAGCCTGCGCCAACCCAGCCGCCTTGATTCGCTCGGTCTCCTCGTTGATCAATTTCAGCCGCTCGACGATATCCATCGGCGCCGCCGGCGTGGTCGGGAACATCATCGAGACCCTATTCCCCAGCGAACTCCTTTCCTCTTTGTGCCGCACGTTGACCGGACATCCGATACACAGTTGCTGTCCTTCGACGGCGTACCCATGATGCTGCAAGTAGCGCGCCGCACCCTCGGTCAAAATAGCCAGTACGACATCATTAATTGATCCGCCGAACGCCGATCTGATCGCGCGAAAATCCGCGAACGGGTGACGCGCCCATGCCACGATCCGTTCCTGCGTAACCGGCGTCGCGTTCCACGGCGTCGCCACTATTCGCCGCGTCGCCAGCTCGGTCATCAGCCGCGACGCCACCCCCAGTAGCCGCGCGCGCTCCGCCACAGACGCCGGCTCTTCGACCGCTTCGACCGCCGCGTTGATCGTCGAGTTGACCGTGCTTTGAATCCGATCGCGGACCGCCTCCGCGAACCTCCGAACCAGGCTCGACGGCCGCGCCGCCAGCCACGGCTCCGGCGGCTGCGCAATGTCCTCCGGCTCCGCGCGAAAGTCGTACATCACTTTCAGCAGCTCGGCGCCCGACACGCCATCGACCAGGCAATGATGCACCTTCCACAGCAGCGCCGTGCGATTTCCTTCCAGATTGCAGAACGTGTGCAGTTCCCACAGGGGATGCTTGCGGTCGAGCGGTTTCTGATAGATCCGCATCATCTCGGCCAGCGCGTCCGCTTCGCTCATCGCTTCGGGCAGCTGATGGAGATGCACGTGGTTGTCGAGCGAGTATTCCGGGTCATCCTCCATCATCGCGTGCGCCAAATTCAGCGGAACTTCGATCAGCCGCTGCCGGTAGCGCGGCACCAGATGCATCCGTTCGTCGAAATGTCCCAGCAGGGCGTTGAAATCGATGCGGCCTTCGAACAGTCCGATCGATCCGATATGCAGCGGACCGCTTTGCGAATCGGCGTAGATAAAGGTCGCGTCCTGCGTCGACAGTCGATAGCTCGAGAGAGATGGGAATGCGGATGTTTCGGCCATTTGAACTCACCTCCGAGCCGGATTTCCTGGGCTTGGGCCACGGCGCGGTGCGCCGTCCCAGCCGAGAAGATCCTGGAAATGACATTGCCGCGGACTGTGGAGCTTGGCAGGCATAGCCACTCCAATGCAAGCAGAATTTTGCCGCCATGACCCTTGCCCGGCCGCCCGCGCTGATCAAGGATAGCGTTTCATACTGGCTAACAGTTGAAAAGTTGAAAGCGTCTTACCAGCAGTCTCGATAGCAGCGCTTGCGCACAGTAGTTCGCCGGAGGTTCCGATGGCCGAGCAGATAAAGACCAATCGCCCCTATCCAATCCAGGTTAAACTCCGCGACGGCCGCAGCGCCCCCATTCGCGTCATGCAACCCAGCGACCTCGACATGATAGTCAAATTCGCCAAGGAGCTCCCCGCCGACGACCTGCTCTTCCTGCGCACCGACATCACCGACCGCAACGTCGTGAAGCAATGGATCGATAACATCAAGAACGGACAAACCCTCACGCTGCTGGCCGAGATTGACGGCGAAATCGCCGCCTACGCCAGTGTCCATCTGGATCAGGCGCGATGGACCCGGCACGTCGGCGAAATTCGAGTCATCACCTTGCCGCGTTACCGCGGCACCGGACTCGGCAGGCGCCTGGTGGCCGAAGTATTCGACCTCGCGCGCTCGCTCGGGCTTAAAAAGATCACCGCCCAGATGACCACCGAGCAGACCGCTGCGCGCGCCGCCTTCGAGCGCCTGGGCTTTCAAGTCGAGGCGATGCTCTCCGACTGGGTCGAGGACCGCCGCGGCCGCTCCCGCGATCTCCTCATCATGACCCACGACGTCGCCGGCTTCTCCGACCGCATCGTCGCCTGAGCAGGTGTTCGCCCCTGCACCCTGGCCAGGAAAAGACCGAACTCCTCTCCGTGTCCTGGCTGGTCGCTGGCCCGCGCTGATATAAGTTCGAACGGAGCAAGTGGTCCCTTCAAGGGACGCCCTCCGCTATATTCTGCCGCGATGCGGAAGCGACCAACCAACCTCGGCATGAAGGGTGACGGTCCGATTCGTGGCGCGCCCACCCGCGCGCTCGACGACCTCTACCATTATTTGGTGACGGCTTCGTGGCCGGCCCTGATAGGCATAATCGCTTTGGCGTTCATCATCGCCAACCTTGTGTTTGCCGTCGGCTACTACCTCGACGGCGGCGTAGAGAATGCCCGTTACCGCTCGTTCGCCGACATGTTTTTTTTCAGCGTACAGACCATGGCGACGATCGGTTACGGCAAAATGGTGCCGGTCACGCTGTTCTCGAACATCCTGGTCTCCATCGAGGCGCTGACCGGACTGCTCGCGCTGGCGCTGATGACCGGGCTGGTATTCGCGAAGTTCTCGCGGCCCACCGCGCGCGTCAGATTCAGCCGCTATGTGGTCGTCGGCCCGCGCGACGGCACGACGAGCCTGATGATCCGGATGGCGAACATGCGCGCGAACCGAATCGTCGAGGCGAATATTCACGTCGTTTTCGCCCGCAATGAAACCACCGTCGAGGGCGAATCCATCCGCCGCTTCCACGATCTGACCATGACGCGCAACCGCAGCGCGATGTTCCTGTTGTCGTGGACCGCAGTCCATCGCATCGTCGAAGGCAGTCCGCTTTTCGGCCAGACGCACGACTCGCTTGCCGATAGCCAGCCCGAAATCGTTGTGTCGATCACCGGACTCGACGAGACGTTTTCTCAGACCATTCATGCCCGGCATTTATACGAACTTGACGAAATCATTTGGGGCGCGCGCTTCGCCGACGTGCTGATTCTCCACCCTGACGGCAGCAGAAGCATCGATTACACGCGCTTCGACGACGTCGAAATGCTTGCGCCTGTCAAATGAAGCGATTTCGTGCTTGTTCACATAGCCCTGCAAATCTGCGGATAGTCAGCGGGCGCAACGGTTTTTTCTGGTGGGAAATCGACATTACCTAACTATGTGCTCAAGATGCTCGAAGCCGCCGGCATCATCTGGAACCTCCGCCAGCAAGAATTGATTCCTGCATCAGCCGGATCATCGGCTGCATCGTCGCGCTGTCGTTGAGCCGCGGAAACGGTTCGTCGGGGATGGGCGCCTCGAGGAAGCGGCACAGCGGCGTCCATCCCTCCCGCACGTCGAACACGAGCAGGCGCGCGGAATCGATCGCATCGCGGACCTCTTGATTGTGCCGCTCGAACACCTCGATCGCGTGAGCCTTGTCCTCGAAGCGGTTGTCGAACGTCTCGGCGAGAATTGCCTTCCGGCCCATCTCGTTCTGGAGCCGAAAGTTTTCGGGCGCGCCGTCGGGCACTGACAATTTCATCAGCTGGTAAATGGTATCGCTCACGCTCTTGTACCAGGCTTCCGGATCGCGTACCGAGAGCAGCACCTTCGCGTCCGGATAATGAGCGGCGATTTCGCGCCACCATCGCGCCCCCGGCCAATCGACCGTCGCGCGAAAATCGCGGAATATCAGGTCCCAGTCCATCGGATGCCCGAATGCCAGCCGATGCCACATCGCGGCGTGATCGGGTCGCGGAAAAACCTCCATCATGTGATAGCAGGGGCCGAAGCCGAGTTTTTCAAGCGCGTTCTTTAGTGAGAGCGTGCCGGTTCGTCCAAAACCGGCGCCGACGACCTTCAATGCCATCTTAGGACTCCTGGCCGCGCGTTCAGGTCCGTTTACAACAGTTTGGCCTTCGATGTCGACGCGCATCGGCAGGGCAGCGCGCTCCCATCGATCCGCGGAGATGGGAACCCGATCACGGATCTAACACGAGGCCGTCGAAAAGGCGCTGCGTCACGCTCCTGGCCATCTCTTCGACCTTCACCGGGTACAGCTCGGATAGTTGGCGGTCGACCACAAGAGCCGAGAGGCCATGAACAACAGACCAGGCGGCGAGCGCCAACTCCTTCGGATCGCCCTCTTTCACCTTACCCGCCCTCTGGCACTCCGCGATAGCATCCACCAGCAGGCCAAAAGCCTCCGCCGCCGCCTCCGCTAGCGCGGGATAAGCAAACTTGTCGGCTACTTCGGGCGCGAACATTACTCGAAAGTGGGATGGGTGGCTGCTCGCGAAACCAATGTAGGCAAGTCCCAAGGCCTGAAAGCGGTCGATGGGGTCACCCTTATGGCGCGCGCTATCCCGCTGCATGGCAGTCAGCGCTCGAAACCCCTCCTCCGCGACGGCTGCAAGTAATGCTTCCCGGCTGGCGAAGTGCCGGTAGGGAGCGGCTTGCGAGACCCCGGCCAAACGCGCCGTGGCGCGAAGCGTGAGCCCGCCGGGACCCACTGTCTCGACGAGCCTGAGCGCCGCTTGCAGCAGCGCTTCGCGCAGGTTGCCGTGATGATAGGGGCCGCGCGGGCGGCCCGTCTTCGGGTGTTCGCGCCGAGCCCGAGAACTCAAAATCCGTTTCGTCACGCCCGATTAATCCTCTCGGCAGCGATACGGGCAAATGTTGACAACGTTAACATTTGATGTTAACAACGTTAACAACCATCCCAACGAAGCGCAAGCGGCTGCGCGGACTAACCCATGAGGCCAAACCCATGAACGATCGCTATCGAGAACTGAACGACGAACGCTTCGACGTTATCGTGGTGGGCGCCGGCACGGGAGGGTTGACCGCCGCGGCAATCCTCGCGCGCCGGGGCAAAAAAGTCCTGGTGGTGGACCAGCACAGCGTGGCCGGCGGCAACGCCACTATCTTCCGGCGCAGAGGCTACGAGTTCGACATCGGGCTCCACTACATCGGCGCTTGCCAGGCCGATGGAATGCTGACCCGGGTCCTGCGCGCCGCGGGAATCGCAGATCTGGAGTTCGAAGAGTTGGATCCGGACGGATACGACACGCTGGTCTTTCCCGATTTCGAGTTCAAGATTCCCAGGGGGATGGAGGTTTTTCGCGACCGCCTCTGCGAATACTTCCCGCGCGAGAAACGTGGGATCGACCGCTACATCACGCTGCTTCGCCAAGTGGATCGGTTTTCGAAGCTCATGGGAAATCCGGCGCAGGCGCCATCGACGCTGCTGCGCTCATTGATGCTCCTGCGCTGGAGAAATGCCACCTTGGGCGAATTCCTCGACTCCTGCACCAAAGACGCGCGGCTGAAGGCGGTCCTGACCGCCCAAAACGGCACCTACGCTCTGCCACCGAGCCGCGCTTCGCTCCTTGTCCATGCGGCCATCGCACTCCACTACATGGAGGGCGCCTACTATCCGAAAGGCGGCGGACAGGTTATCTCGGATCGATTGGCCGACGCGGTCGAGCGATACGGAGGCAAGGTTCTACTGCTCACGAAGGTCGAACGCATCGCCGTGCGCGACGGCAAGGTCGAGGGAGTCGAACTGGACAGCAGGCATCTGGGGCGGCGTTTCATCCAGGCGCCGATCGTGATCTCGGATGCGGACCTGAAGCGCACGATGATCGACCTGGTGGGCGCCGAGCACTTTCACTCCAAGACCGTCGATCGCACCCGGCGCTTCGAGATGTCCCCGGCTTTGGGAGTCCTGTATCTCGGTGTACGGCGCGACCTGAAGGCCGAGGATCATCCGCGCACCAACTACCTGATTAATCCCGACTACGACTGCGAGCCCGCCTATGCGGCCGTCGCGCGTGGTGAGTTTCCCGAACAGCCGTTCGCGTATGCGACGATCGCATCGCTCAAGGACCCGACCAACGCGCGCGTGGCTCCGCACGGGATCACGAACCTCCAGGTCATGTCTATCGTGCCGTCCGATCCAACGGCGTGGGGAGTAAACGAAGAGGAAGCGAGGAGCCGCAATTATCGGAGGAGCGAAGGATACCGGCATCACAAGCTGGTATACGCTCGCTCGCTCATAGAGGCCGCCGAGCGCGTTTTCCCCGGACTGTCACATCAGATCGCATTTGAAGAAGTTGCGACTCCGCTTACTCAGTCCAGATACACCGGCTCGACCGACGGAACGTCTTACGGGATTGCATCCACTCCGGATCAATTCCTGCTGCGCCGGCCCGGCGCGAAGACCGAGATTGAAGGCCTTTATCTCTGCGGCGCGAGTTGCCGCACCGGCCATGGCATCATGGGCGCAGCGCTGTCGGGTCTGATGGCGGCCGCGGAAGTGACAGGTGATGGCCTCGTGCGTGAGGCGCTGGGTCCGCCGCGCCAAGGTTAGGCAACCGTCTCTTAAGAGCAACCTGACGCGCAGCGGGCGCGCCCTTTGCCCTAAACTGGAGAACCGTCTAGACTCTGTGATCGCACAATTTCGGCATCGGAGGGCTCAATCATGTCTGGCGAAGACGATCCCCGCGCTCGGGTGTTCGACGACGAACATCCCGGACCCATTCTTGAATCCGCCCTTGCTCACACGGTGCTGAGCGAAGTTGTATCGCAGCCGCCGCTGATCGTTCCTCCCTCGACCACTCTCGCCGACACAATTCACCTGATGCAGCGGGAGCGGCGCTCGTGCGTCCTGATCATGGAGAACGATCGGCTCGCCGGCATCTTTACCGAACGCGACATCCTGATGAAGGTGGCGGCCCAGCCGCTCGACCTCGTCCACGCTCCGGTGTCTGCGTCGATGACTGCCGATCCGTTCACGCTCCCGGCCGACGCAAATGTGGCGTTCGCGCTGAACAAGATGGTGCTCGAGGGATTCCGCCACATTCCGCTGGTTGACGGCGCGGGCCGTCCGACGGCGGTAGTCTCGATGCGCAATCTGATCGAGTATCTCGGCGAGATTTATTCCCGTGAAATGCTGACTGTACCGCCCGATCCAAATCAGCATCACCGTTTCAAGAATCGCGAAGGCGCCTGACCGCGCCGGACGCGCCGCTGCTGCTGCCCCTCGGGCGCTGTCGTTCCCGGGTTCTCTTGACACAGCGCATAGGCCCGGCTAATGCCGCAGCTTCAGGAAGGAGTCGCTTTGATGCGGTTGAAATACTTTCGAGCGCTGACTCGCCTGGTGACTTTCGTGTTAGTGCTCGGGGGGCTGGCGGGATGCGGCATCAACAAGATCCCGACCCTCGACGAGCAGGTAAAGGCCGCCTGGAGCGAAGTGCTGAACCAATATCAGCGGCGGGCCGACCTTATCCCGAACCTCGTCGAGACGGTCAAGGGCTATGCTCACCAAGAGCAGCAGGTGCTGACCCAGGTGATCGAGGCTCGCGCAAAGGCCACCCAGATGCAGCTTCCAGCGGACATTCTCTCGAACCCGCAGGCGTTTCACGAGTTCGAGCAGAATCAGGCTGCCGTCAGCGGCGCGCTCGGCCGGCTGCTTGCGGTAGCCGAGGCCTACCCCGATCTCAAGTCCAATCAGAATTTCCTCGCTCTTCAATCGCAGCTCGAGGGCACCGAGAATCGAATCGCCGTGGCACGCCGCGATTACATTCTCGCCGTGCAGAACTACAACACCATGCTCAGGACCATTCCAGGACGATGGGTAGCATCGATCCTCTATCCTGATCTCAAAGTCCGCGAGACTTTCACGATCACCGAGCAAGCCCAACAGGTACCCCAGGTCAAATTCTAATGCGCACTCGCTGCGCATGGGAGGACAGTGGCGCCACGACGGCATGGGCACTGCTCATTCTTCTGCTGATCCTCGCGTCACCAGCGCTCGCCTCCGAACCGAAATTCCCGCCGCTCACGGGTCGAGTCGTCGATGATGCGGGCGTCCTGAACGTTCACACCCGGGGCCAACTCACCGGCATGCTGGCCGCGCACGAGCGCGCAACTGGCGAACAAGTCGTGGTGGTCACGCTCGATTCGCTCCAGGGATATCCCATCGAGGATTACGGCTATCAGCTCGGTCGCCACTGGGGCATCGGGCAGAAAGGCTCGAACACCGGTGCGCTGCTCATCGTGGCGCCCAAGGAGCACAAAGTTCGCATCGAGGTCGGCTACGGCCTCGAAGGAGAACTTACCGACGCGATCACCCGCACGATAATCGACAACTACATCCTGCCAAGCTTCAAGCGTGGAGACTACAACGCCGGCGTCCTAGCGGGCGCCACGTCGATGCTCCAGGTGCTCGGGGGTAATCCCGCCGGGATAGGCGAACCGGCGACATCGCCGGGCGAAGGTCAGTTCAATCCCGCAGTTTCCAATAGAGGCAAACCTCCAAGCGGCCTTGAATTGGCCTTTATATTGTTATTCTTCCTTTTCCCTTTGATAGGCTCTTCGCTTCTTTTGTTGGGACTCATTTCAGGACGTGGCAAGTTTCGGCATGACGGCAGCCATGGCTGGGATTCGAGCGGAGGATCTTCTTATGGAGGAGGATCTTCCGGTGGCGGCGGAGGCTTCTCGGGAGGAGGTGGATCTTTCGGTGGCGGAGGCGCTTCGGGAAGCTGGTGAGTGCGATACAGTGAAGAGTCCATTCACACCCGAGGAGCACGAACGTATCGACGCCGCGATCACCGAGATCGGTCGAAGCACTGCGGCAAATCTTTGCGTCGTAGTGACGCGCGTCAGCGATCGCTATTCGCTCTATCCTGTCTCATGGGCGGCGATCGGGGCGCTGGTGCTAGGCGGGTTCGTGAGTCTGCTCCGGCCCGATATCGCGAGCCGCACCATGATCGCGATCCAACTGTGGTTCCTGATTGTGATGACGCTGCTGCTCGACTGGCTTCCGATCCGGCTCTGGATTGTACCGGAGCGGGTCAAGCACGCTCACGCCCGGCAACTCGCGCATCGCGAATTCGACGCGCATGTGACGGCAAATCCGCAGCAGCAGCACCGAATCCTGTTGTTCGTGTCGCTCGGCGAGCGTTACGTGGAGATCGTCGCCGACCACGAAACCCACGCCTTGGCGCCTGCCGGAGCCTGGAACAAAATCGTCGATGAATTCCTGGCAACCGTGAAAGCCGGCCGCGTCGCCGACGGCGTCCTCGATGCCATCGCAGCCTGCGGCTCTATCCTGAAGACGCAGCATCCCGCAATCAACGCATCATAGAAGACCCCTGGGGCGCTGTCGTTCCCGGGTTCTCTTGACGCAGCGCATAGGCCCGCGCTAATGCCGCAGCTATGCGAACGATACACGCTGCCGACGTTGAATGGGGCAAATCATGGCTCGTCTGACGGGCAAAGTAGCGTTAATCGTCGGAGGCGGCGCAGACGGGCCTGCGAAAGCGGGTGAGAAACTCTCCATCGGCAACGGTCGCGCCACCGCGATAGTGTGCGCGCGCGAAGGCGCGGCCGTGATGGTCGCCGATCGATCGCTCGAACTCGCGGATCAGACCGCCGCCGCAATTCGCGACGAGGGTGGACGCGCCGAAGCGGTCGCCGCCGACGTGAGCATCGAGGAGCAATGCCGCGGCGCCGTCGAGGCGACCATACGCGCGTTCTCCGCGCTCCATCTGATGGTGAACAACGTCGGAATCGCCGTCGGCGGCAACTTGTTGAAAACCACCACCGCGCAGTTCGACACGATGCTGGCCGTCAACCTTCGCGGCCACTTCCTGATGATGCGCTACGCGGTGCCCGAGATCGCAAAGGCCGGCGGCGGCGCGATCGTCAACGTTTCGTCGCTGGCCGCGCTGCGCAGCAACTCGCAGATTTCCTACGAGGCGACCAAGGCCGCGCTGCTGGGGCTTTCACGCTCGGCCGCGGTTTCGCACGCGCGCGACAACATCCGCGTCAACACGATCCTGCCCGGGCTGATCGATTCCTCGATGGTGCGCCGGCTGATCGGCGATCGCGAGAGCGCCGTCGCCACGCGAATCCCGATGCGCCGGCAGGGAACGCCGTGGGAGATCGCAAATGCGATCGTCTTTCTCCTCTCCGACGACGCGTCCTATATCACCGGCACGGAATTGATTGTTGACGGCGGTCTCGCCGCGCGTTGAGAGCCGTTGCGACGGCGGCGCAAGCTCTTTGCATGCTTGTGCTCATCTGCACGTTAGTCTGTACGTTCGGCCGCGCGAGAACGGAGCGCGTCTTAACACTGGCTCCCCGTGCCAACGGGCGCGCAGGCGACATGGGGTAACGGTAGTGGAAAGTCCCTGAAAAAGGTGAATCGTGCGCAAGGTGAAAGTTGGTTATCAGCTCGATTTCCGCAATCCTCCGGGCTCGACGCTGTCTTTTCGCGATCTGTACCGCGAATCGCTCGCACAGGCAGAGATCGCCGAGCAGCTCGGCTTCGATTCCATCTGGCTCACCGAGCATCATTTCACCGACGACGGCTATCTGCCCGCACTGATGCCCGCGGCGGCTGCCATCGCGGCGCGCACGACCCGCGTCGCCATCGGCACCTTCGTCCTGCTGGCGCCGTTTTATCATCCGCTGAAGCTTGCTGAGGACGCGGCTTTCGTCGATGTAGTCTCGGGCGGCCGGCTCCGGCTCGGAATTGGCCTGGGCTATCGGGCCGAGGAGTTCGAGGGCTTCGGCGTGCCGCGCGCACAGCGATTGGGCCGCACGCTCGAGACCATCGAGATCCTCAAGCTTGCGTGGAGCGGTGAGCGATTCAGTTTCGACGGCAGGTATTTCAAGTTCCGCGACGTGCGCGTGCTGCCGCGGCCCGTAACGGAGCCGCATCCCGAGTTGCTGTGGGGCGCCGGCGCGGCCAAAGCGATTCGGCGCGCCGCCGAGCTCGATCTCTCGTTCGCATGCGTCGGCGGCCGCAGGGAAGTCGGCATCTATCTGGAGGCGCTCAAAGCCGCCGGCAAGGACCCCGCCCGCTACAGTATCGTGAACAGCCGCGTGGTTTACGTCGCCGACAGCGAGGAACAGGCGTGGCGCGACACCCGCGACGCGCTCATGTACCAGGCCGAGCTTTACGGGCTATGGCTCTCGGCTGCCGCCGGCACCACCGACCAGAGCAAGGTGCTGATTCGTCCCGACCCGGACCGGCTTAGACGCACCAGCGTGCTCGGAACGGCCTCCGAAGTCGCCGCAAAGCTCGAACAAGTACTCGCTTCGACTCCGATGACCGAGCTGATCGTCGTGATGCAGTTGCCGGGACTCGATCCCGCCAAGGCTCGGCGCTCGCTCGACAGATTCGGCGCCGAGGTGTTACCACGTTTGAAGTAGCCGGCTTCGGCGACCGTCGTAGACTAAGAATGTGAAACAGTGAAAGAGTGAGACACGCCATGCCGGTCGCATACATTCCACGGACTCGCGATCTCTACAGCGACTTCACTCCCTACCGATGGGTCGAAAACGAATCGACGCCGTTCACGCCGCTGACCAAGCCGGTCGCCGAGTGCGCAATCGCCATGATCAGTTCGGGCGGGATCATGTATCGCGATCAGCCGCGCTTCCATCGCGAGGACGCGTCGTATCGTCGCATCCCCATTCACGCGCGACCCGACGAACTCAGCGTATGGCACTTCGGCTATCCCACCGGCGACGCCGAGCGCGACGCCAACTGCGTCTTCCCGCTCGAGCGGATGCGCGAGCTCGAAGCGGCCGGCGTGATCGGCAGACTCGTCGATCCCGCGTTCAGCTTCATGGGTGGAATTTATTCGGCGCGCAAGGTCCGCGATGAACTTGCTCCGCAAATTGTCGACGAGCTCAAACGCGCCCACGCCGACGCCTTCTTCCTCGTCCCCGCATGACCCGTCTGCCATCAGTCCGTTGGACTGATAGCACGCGCGGTGGAAGAAGCGGGAATTCCCACGCTCTGCATGACGTCGGCGCTCGACATCACCCGGTCGGTAAAACCGCCGCGCGCGGTGTTCGTCAATTTTCCCCTGGGTCATCAGACCGGCCCGCCCAATCAACCCGAATTGCAGCGCCGGATCGTGACCGATGCGATGCGCGCGTTCGCCGCCATCAGTTCTCCCGCGACAATCGTCGAGTTGCCCTATGTCTGGGATCCCAACGATCGAACCTGGGAGGATACCGACTACACCAAGGGATGGATGCCCGTGGCTCCATCCCGCGAGGCGGCTGACGCACTCGAGGCCGAACGCCAGGCCAAATTCAGGCGCGAGTGAAACGGTGAAACAGTGAAATAGTGAAATACTGAGTCCGCACCTCGCTCGAGTAGGTGCAGAGTCTGGCCCCTGCTCTACGCCCGCATCTCATCGGGCAATCGAAACGATCCATCCGCCTCGCACGGCAACTCGACCACCCGCACGACCGCATCGACGTTCAGCTCTCCGTGCAGATGAGGAAACGTCTCGCCCGCCGCTTCACCATGCGCCGCCGCAGCAGCCTCGTACTTCAGCTCTGCCTTCAGCCGCCGCTCGTCAATACACACGACAACGAGCCCCTTCTGCCCGCGATAAAACCTGTTCGCAGTATCGACCACCTGCGCGACCGTCGAGCAATGGATAAACCCTTCCGCGCGCAAGCTCGCCGGCGCATACGTCCCCCGCTCGACGGCATCCGCCCACTCAATCCGCTTGACGATATGCACTATCATCGAGTTACGATCCCGCGTTCCGGCAGGGGTGACCCCTGCACCCAATGTTAAGGCCGCCCGCCGTTGGCGGGCGCAGCCCCTGCTAACGTCTTGATACTGGCCTCCCGTGCCAACGGGTCTTAACACTGCGCTGCCGTCGCCACGGCCAGGGCTCAGCCCTGCACCTACGGTGGGTTTCACATTGAATTAAGTTATGTTCTACCCTCTCTCTTCAATGTACGCCGCCGACACGATCGTTGCGCCCGCCACTGCACCGGGAATCGGCGCCGTCGCGATCGTCCGCCTGTCCGGTCCGCGCGCGTTCGATATCCTCGACGCGATCTTTCACCCGGCGCATTGCGCCGAACGCACGCCCCGAACGATACGCCTGGGCGACGTCGTCGATCCTGCCACCGGCGCCCGCATCGATCGCGCGCTCGCATTCGTGATGCCGCATCCTGCCAGCCTGACGGGCGAGGATGTCGCCGAAATCCAATGCCACGGCGGTCCATTCGTTGTCCGCCGCATCGTGGCGCTCGCGCTCGACGCGGGCGCGCGGATGGCCGAGCCGGGCGAATTCACCCGCCGCGCGTTTTTAAACGGCCGAATCGATCTCGCCGAGGCCGAGGCCGTCGCCGATATTGTTGGCGCGCGCAGCGAATCCGGGCTCGCGATCGCGATAGAGCAACTCTCAGGCGCACTTTCCGCACGCGTCGCCGAGCTTCGCGCCCAGGTGGTCGCAATTCGCGCGCATCTCGAAGTCGAAATCGATTTCTCCGACGAAGACATCCGCCTCCCGTCGCGGCGCGAGGTCGGCGCGGAAATCGAGCGCCTCATCGCCGACGTTGCCGTTCTGCACGACAGCTTTGCGCGCGGCCTCCTGATGCGCGACGGGGTGCGCGCCACCATCGTCGGCAAGCCCAACGCCGGCAAGTCGAGCCTTCTAAATCTATTGCTTGGCGCTGATCGCGCAATAGTCACAGCGATCGCCGGCACCACTCGCGACGTGATCGAGGACTCGGTCCAGCTTGGCCCCTACGCGCTCGTTCTCAATGACACCGCGGGTGTGCGCGATTCGAGCGATGACGTCGAGCGAATCGGAATCGAGCGCACGATGCGCTCGGCGCGCGACGCGGACCTGCTGATCGCGATGTTCGATTCGTCGCGGCCGCTCGAATCCGCGGATCTCGACGTGATTCGCCTGACCGCCGGCCGCCCGGGACTGGCGATCCTGAACAAGCGCGATCTTCCCGCTGCGATCGCCGCCGGCGATCTTCGCGAGCACGGCTTGAACATTCCGATCCTGCCGTTCTCCGCGATAACCCTCGACGAAGCCGCCGCTCTGCGCGCCGAGCTGACAAAAATAATCGCCGCCCTCGTCTCCCCGTCCGCGCCTTCCTCCAACGATCGAATCGCAATCTCCCGCGAGCGGCATCGCGATGCGCTCTCGATAGCTCTGGGAGCGCTCAAGAACGCCCGCTCATCCGCGCTCTCGCTGATGCCGCCGGAGATCGTCGCGGTTGACATAATGGTCGCGGCCGGCGCGCTCGGATCGATCACCGGCGAAGTCAGCACGGACGACGTCTTAGACGCCATCTTCCGCGACTTCTGCATCGGCAAATAGCAGGGGTGCGCGATTGTCTGACTCGCCGCACATCGCGCGCGTACGCAGGGGAGCAACGGGAGAACTTCATTGTATGCGAAACCCGCCGTGGGTTTCGCGCTTCCTTGGGCAGGGGTAACCCCTGCACCTTAGTAAGAAGAGAAGATGCGGGCTTCGCCCTGTTAGAAGGGGTGAGGGAAGAGTGAAGCTCCAAGGATTACTTCGCCCCAGTTAGAATGTTGCGTTCCGAGCGACTTCTTACCAGACCGCTCTGTTGCGGGAGAGGCCGCGCTTCCCGCGCGGGTCAGGGTGCAGATTTCACGGGAGAGATATAAGGCGGCGGCTCGCTGTCTAAAATAGGCCGCGTCACGCAGCAAAGTATGCGCCGACTACCCCCGGATGCTCAAACTTCCGAGGGCGCTCCGACCAATCCGGCGCCGATTCTGTCGTCTCTCCCACGGTGCCTGCCACTGCGCACGCCGAAGAAAAAGATCCGGGGTCCCTCGACTGCGCAGACTCCGCTCGGGATGACGGAGAAAAAGGTGCGCGACCGCGGAGACTCGGGTGCCTTCGCTTCGCTCAGGATGATGCAAAGAAAAGTCCTAACAGAGCGAAGCCCGCATCTTTGCTTTAACATTGGATGCAGGGCTCCCCCCTTGCCCGCGCGCGACAACGGAGCGCGGTCTTAACACTGCGCTGCCGTCGCCACGGCCAGGGGTCACTCCTGCCATCGCGTAGTCGCGAAAAGATGCGCTGCGCAGATTTTCGCGTCTTCTCAATGCGGGTGCAGGGGCCGCAGCCCCTGCCGCCCACCGCGCAAGTGATTCTTCTTATTGTAGGAATTTGCTACTTCTAGGCGCCCCGTGCGCGAGCGGCGCGCTTTGCGCGACGCCCTTATGCGGGCCATAATCGCTGACTCGCAATGAACTACGACGTTATCATCGTCGGCGCCGGCCACTCCGGTATCGAAGCCGCGCTCGCCGCGGCCAGGATGGGTGCGAGCACCCTGATGCTCACGCTCAACCTCGATCATATCGGCCAGATGTCATGCAACCCGGCGATCGGCGGCATCGGCAAGGGACACCTGGTCCGCGAGATCGACGCGCTCGGCGGCGAGATGGGTCTGGCAGCCGACGAGACTGGAATCCAGTTCCGCTTCCTGAACACGCGCAAGGGACCCGCCGTTCGCGCTCGTCGCGCGCAAGCAGACAAGGCCGCCTATCGCGCGCGCAGCAAGCGCGTGCTCGAGCGAACAGCCAATCTGCATATGCGGCAGGCGAGCGTCGAGCGCTTGATCGTCGCGGACGGCGCAGTGCGTGGGGTCGAGTCGCAGATTGGCGAGGTGTTCGAAGGCCGGGCCGTCATTCTCACGACCGGCACGTTTCTTAAGGGCCTCGTCCATATCGGGCTGAAGAATTATTCCGCCGGCCGCGCCGGCGATTTCGCCGCGATGGGCCTCAGCGACCATCTTGCGGATTTGGGCTTTCGAGTCGGCCGCCTCAAGACCGGCACCTGCCCGCGCCTCGACGCGCGCACGATCGATTACTCCGCGTTGGAGATCCAGCCGGGCGACGAGCCGCCGCCGCCGTTCTCGTTCCGCACCAAGCGGATCGCGCAGGCACAGATTCCCTGCCATCTGACGTTCACCAACTCGCGGACCCATGAGATAATCCGCGGCGGCATCGACCGCTCCCCGATGTACTCAGGGGTGATCCAGAGCAAGGGGCCGCGCTATTGCCCGTCGGTCGAGGACAAGGTGATGCGCTTCCGGGACAAGGAGCGCCATCAGATTTTCCTCGAGCCCGAGGGCCGCGACACGATCGAGGTTTATCCCAACGGCCTATCCACCAGTCTGCCGCTCGACGTGCAGCTCGCGATGGTTCGATCGATAGGCGGGCTCGAGCAGGCGGAAATAATGCGGCCCGGCTACGCGATCGAGTACGACTTCTCCGACCCGACGCAGTTGACGCCGTCGCTCGAAACCAAGCTGGTGCGCGGGCTGTTCTTCGCCGGCCAGATCAACGGCACGACCGGCTATGAAGAAGCGGGTGCGCAGGGGTTGATCGCGGGAATCAACGCCGCGCGCAAGGTCCGCGGCGAGCCGGCGCTCATTTTGCGCCGCGACCAGGCCTATATCGGCGTGATGATCGACGACCTGGTGACGCGCGGAATCGGCGGCGAGCCGTACCGGATGTTCACCTCGCGCGCCGAGTATCGATTGCTGCTGCGCGAGGATAATGCTGACCGCCGGCTGTCGCCTCTTGGCGAGCGCCTCGGATTGCTCGACGCGTCGGCCGGCGCGCGCGTTCGCGCCAAGACCGAGGCCGTGCGCCGCGAGATCGAACGCCTCAAGTCGGCGCTGATACCTGCCACCGACGAGGTCAACGCGGCGATTGCGGCGTCGGGCTCGACGCCAATCGCGCAGCCGGTGCGCGCGATCGAGCTGCTCAAGCGCCCCGAGATAGCCTACGACACCGTGCTGAAGATGGGCGGCGTCGATTCGGGCCTCGGCCTCGACGAAGCCGCCGAGCTTGAGACCGAGATCAAATACGAGGGTTACGTTCGCCGGCAGGCGGAGGTGGTCGAGCGTTTTTCGCGCCTCGAGGACACCGCTATACCGGACTGGGTGGATTTCAAGGGCGTGATGGGTCTTTCGACCGAGGTTTCGGAGCGCCTGTCTGCCGTGCGGCCGCAATCGCTGGGGCAGGCGGCCCGGATGCCTGGGATAACGCCTGCGGCAATCTCGATCCTGGCCGTCCATATCAAGAGCCGGCGTGACCGCAACGCCCGCGCGATTTGAGAAGATGTCCAAATGTTTCACGTGAAACATTTTCACCAAATAACCTAACAAAATCGCGGCAAATATCCCCGACTACGAGTGTTTCACGTGAAACATTCTGCCAGAAAAACTAAGCGAAAAGCGGCCAGTCCCGACGAGATCGCCGCAAACGTGCGCGCTCAACTCGCGCCCGCAATCCCGGCGATCGGGGTAATCGCCAAAAATTCCGAGTTCCTGGACCGAATCGAGCGGATGGCCGCCACGCTCGCGCTGTGGGGCCCGAAGATCAATCTGACGGCGCATCCCAGGGACCCCGACGAGATTGTGTTCCACGTCTTCGACAGTATTATCCCGGTCTCGATTGCGGTCAGCTCGAAGATTCTGCGGCTCAGCACTCGGCTCGATCGCGAGCGGCGCTTTCTTGATATCGGCAGCGGCGCTGGCTTCCCGGGGCTCGTGATTGCCGCCGCGATCAACGCGCAGGTGACTCTCGTCGAGGCGCGCCGCAAGCGGGCGACATTTCTGAGCGAGGCCGCAATCGAGATGGGGCTGCGCAACGTTCGGGTCCAATGCGCGCGAGCCGAGTCGCTCGACGTTCGCGACGGGTTCGACTTGATCACCGCACGCGCAGTCGGAAATCCTGTCGGGATTTTCGAGATTGCCGGCCGCGCCTTGCATCCGGGTGGCGTGTTGATGCTCTACGCCGGCGCCGAGCAGAAGTTCGACGACAACGAAAATGCCGGCGCGGCTGCGGCCGCCGGTCTCGTCAATCCGGCCGTGGCCGGATACGATTTGCGCCACGGCCGCCAGATGATGCGGCGGGCTGTCGCGACGTGGACCCGTAGATAAGAAGCTGCCCGGCGTTTCACGTGAAAGCAGGGGCCAGCCCCCTGCACCAGAATCAGAAATAAAACTTAATCGCCTGCGCGGCGGGCGGCAGGGGCTGCGGCCCCTGCACCCGCAGTATCAATCGAAAAGTGCGCCGAAGCGCCCTTTTCTCTCGGTTTATCGCGTGAGAGCGGGAGATGCGCTTCGCATATCCCGCGATTCACCCTGCGCCCCCCGTCGCCACGGGGCGCCCCGCGCGTAGCGGTCCTCTGCCTACATAGGCTCCCTCTCCATCAGCTAAGGAATAAGAACCTGACCGAAGCCGCGGGAACGTTTCACGTGAAACATTCGATCTAGAAAACCTCGTTAATTCAAGTGCTTGCGTAAATTTGTTCGCGCGATTTGATTTTGCGCGAGCGCGGGGATTTAATAATTCGTGGAATGACCGCGAGCGCGTTTCTATCCGTGGTCACACGGATTGCGCGCGAGGATGGGAATGTGGGGCAGGTCGTGGGGCGGGTAATCGCAATAGCCAATCAGAAAGGCGGCGTCGGCAAGACCACGACTGCTATCAATCTCGCGGTCGCGCTGGCCGATACGGGACGGCGCGTACTGCTCGTGGATCTCGATCCGCAAGGCAACGCCACTTCCGGTATCAGCACGCCCGAGGACGTTAGCGCCGCCCGCACCGGGGGCAAGACTATCTACCAGGCGTTGGTCGGCGGCTTGGCGATGGCGGAAATTATCCGGCAGGTCCGCCCGACGTTGTCGCTTGCGCCGGCGGGCGACGACCTGGTTGGCGCCGAGATCGAGCTGGTGACGATGGAGGGTCGCGAGCGGCGCTTGCGAGCGCTCCTGGAGCCGGTGCGCGAGGAATATAACTATGTTTTAATTGATACGCCGCCTTCACTTGGAATTCTCACGCTCAACGCATTGGTCGCCGCGGATTCGGTGCTGGTGCCGATGCAATGCGAATACTACGCGCTCGAGGGTTTGAGCGCGTTGCTCGGCACTATCAACAAGGTAAGGGCGGCGCTGAGATCGGGACTCGAGCTCGAGGGCCTGGTGCTCACGATGTTCGACACGCGAAATCGCCTCAGTCACGAGATCTCAGCGGAAGTCAGAAAGCATTTCCCCGAGAAAGTTTTCCGCAGCGTGATTCCACGCAGCGTGCGGATGTCGGAAAGCCCCAGTCATGGATTGTCCGTGCTCGAATACGAGTCGAAGTCGGCCGGCGCGGAAGGCTATCGCGCGCTGGCCGCGGAAATTATCTGCAGGGCTGAGCCCTGCACCCAGTATTAAGGCCGCCCGCCGTTGGCGGGCGCGGGCAGGGGTGACCCCTGCCGATCGTAATTGATAAAGGACGAAGAGGATGATGCGGAAACCATTGGGACGCGGGCTCGATGCGCTGATCGGCACGGCGGCGGCGGGAATTGAAATTGGCGCGAACAACGACATCGGCAGCGGCGCCGGCGGGGCGCATTTCAAGATGGCGCCGATCGCGAGTATCACGGCGGGTCCGTTTCAGCCGCGGATAAATTTCGACAAGGAGCGGCTGGCCGAACTTACGCGCGCGATCCAGAGCCAGGGGATTATCGAGCCGCTAATCGTGCGGCGGATCGCGGGCGGATCGGCGGCGGCGGGAGAAATCGACGGCCCGCGCTACGAGCTGATCGCGGGCGAGCGGCGGCTGCGTGCGGCGCGCGCGGCGGGTCTGGAAGCGGTTCCGGTCGTGGTGCGGGAACTCGACGATCGCACGGCGCTGGAAATGTCGCTGGTCGAGAATATCGTGCGCGAGGACCTGAACGCGGTCGAAGAAGGGCTCGCGTTTTTTCGGCTCGTCGAGCATTTCGAGCTGACCCAGGACGAAATTGCGGCGCGAGTCGGCAAGAGCCGTCCCTACGTCGGCAACGCGCTTCGATTGCTGGAACTGCCGCAGCCGATTCTGACTATGATCGCGAAGGGGCAGCTCACCGCAGGGCAGGCGCGGCCGCTGCTCGCGATCGAATCGCCCGACGCGCAGCTATCGGCGGCGCGGCGGATCGCAGCGGTCGGAATCTCGGCGCGCGGCGCCGAAGAGATCGCCACGGCGCATCGCCCACGTATCGGCAAAACCGCATCCCTCCGATCCGCCGCCGATGCCAATCTGAACGCGCTGGCCGAGGGCCTGCAACGCGCACTCAAGCGCAAGGTCAGAATTTTCAAGCGGCGCGGGCGGAGTCCGGGACGAATCGAAATCGATTACTACGACGATAACGATCTGACGGCGGTCGCCGAGATGCTGCTCGGCCGTGGGCAGGTGCAGGGCTGAGCCCTGCACCCAGTATTAAGGCCGCACTCCGTTGTCGCGCGCGGGCAGGGGTGACCCCTGCACCCAGTATTAAGGCCGCCCGCCGTTGGCGGGCGCGGCCACTGCCGCAGGCGCGTGGCGGCTTGCGGGCGGGCGGGAATATAGCGATAAGCAATTGGATGAGATTCAGAGATAGCGCGGCGGTCGTGTTGATCGGCTGGCTCCTGATGGCGCCGTCGATCGATTGTGCGCGCGATGGACTGCAGCGCCAGACGCCGCTGTCGGAGTGGGAGAACGTCGATAGTTTCAACTCGCGGGAAAGCTGCGAAAATTACCGGGAGGTTGTGATCGCAGCGGAGAAGAGCGATAGCGACAACGTCGTTGAGCGGTATTCGTACTCGATTTGCGTGCAGGCCGACGATCCGCGGCTGAAGGGGGAATAGCAGGGGAAGATAAATATCCCGGGTCGCTGCGCTCCGCTCGGTACCCATGAGACGCTGCGCTTTACGCCAGCGATCGCGCTTGGCGTGACGGATCACATTTGGACGATTGCCGAGCTTGTACGGGCTGCGCTTGAGCCTCAGGAGTGCCGCCGCTGTTGCCGTATCGGACGCCGCAATCGACGTTGAGACCGGGATATACGCCGTTGAGGTTAAGAGTGGTTCCCGACGGAAAAATGACGAAATGGCGCTAGATCGTCAAGAACCATAAAAAACTTCTCGTTCTCCGAAGATTGCAGTTGATTTGCGGCAGGAGATAATATCCCCTTCCAACGCAAGGGTTTTACCAGTTTCTTCGTCGGGGAAATCGGGTGCTGAAGCAACTTGATACGTTCATTGCGACGCGATTTCTTGTGCCTTGGTTGCCATTATTTGTATTATGGATGGCGAGAGGAGCATTTGTATCGCCGACGACGGAAGCGCTAGGGGCGATGACCTTGATCTTGGCTGCGCGCCTTTTGGCGGAACCGACCTTCCCCCACTCCGCGATTTCTCGCTTAATTTTTTGTGGACTCCCTATCATCGGGGGTGCATTAATCTTTGCAGGGCAAGCAGACGTGCGCCTCGACGAGGCGTGGGTCTTTTACGGTATCGCGGCGACAGGAACCGTGCTCGTAGCGATCTCGGATTTGCGGGAACGAGTATAAGGAAAATACGATGATGCATGAGTTCATTACATATGGTTCTTTGGCGCTCGGATTAATAGGCGTTTTCCTTTGGGCGAGGGGCGAGGACCTGCGGGAATACAGTCCTCCACCTGAAAGATTGCCTACTGCGGTATATCAATTGCTGGAGCGAGCAAGGGATCAACTTTTTCGCGGCAGTCGAGATGTTCGCTTCACCATATTTGCGCGGGATGAACAGGAACCCGAATTGCTCCGACCGATCGCTAGGCTTGGCTGGGGACGTCCGTCTGCGTTGAGTCGCATTCGCTTCGAGAAGGGAGAAGGGTTGGCAGGTCAAGCGTGGCAGACTCCAGACGGCGTATTAGTTGCACAATTTGAGCAAGCTGAAATTTCAGATATTGAGAACGCCAGGACCTTGCATCGGGAGATGCTTCATCTCCGGCCTGAGACAGCACAAGCTCTAAGCATCGATCAGCTTCAAGCGCGCACAATGATCGCTATTCCGATCACGGAGTCGAGCGAACTACTGACAAAGGGCGTATTGTGCGTAGATTATCGTTGCCCCATTATTGCAGAAGCAACCTCGATAGCGCCTAATGTTGAAGAGATTGTTGACAAAATTGGCGAACATCCGAAGTTCTGGATAGGTTTAGTGTCGTTGGCAACCGAGCTTGCCGCCGCTCTGCCAGCTCGGTTTTCTCCTCAAATTCAACCTGAAAGCTTGGATCAAAGAGACGGTGCATCTCTCAAGCGAATACGACTTGGCGAAGTTCTAGAGCCAAGATTTTTGGCACAACAACAGATTTTCTAAATCGCTCTATTGTCTTAATTTCGCGCCCTCAGTGTCTTAATTCAGACAGCACCCCCCTGCCTGCCCGCTTGCTCAATGGCGCGCGGTGTGGTTCGATTGCGTGTTCGGGGTCGATCGAAGCAGTAATCCATCCAAAAAAAGATCAAGCCGCAACGAAAGACACCCGACCTACTTAACCGACCGAATCGGACTGAATACAAACCCGAGTGAAAGTTTTTTTGGCTGCGAGCCACGAGCAATGAAAAGGACCTACCAACCTCACAACCGCCGACGCAAACGAACCCATGGATTCCTGGCGCGGATGGCCACGCCGGGCGGACGCAAGGTGCTCAAGCGCCGCCGTGCGAAGGGCCGCACACGCCTGGCAATCTCGATACCGCCCAAGCAGCCGGGCTAACCTCCGTGCGCGCGCAATTGAGCTTCGCGGCGGCGGACCGGCTGCATCGAAGCGCGGAATTTATCCGCCTCCAGCGTATCGGCGTGCGATTCGAGAGCCCCCACTTCGTGCTCTACGCAGGTAATTTGGCGGGTTATCCGGATGACGAGCCGAGCCGCTCGCGGCTGGGCGTGACGGTGTCGCGCAGGGTCGGTATCGCGGTGGCGCGAAACCGGGTGAAGCGGCGCGTCCGTGAGATTTTCAGACGGGTAATTCGCGATAAGCTCCCCGCGGGCGCGTCGATAGTCGTGATCGCGCGCGCCGGCGCGGCGACGCTCGCGTCGCCGGCGATCGACAATGAACTTATCATGGCGGCGCGCAACCTGAGCGGACGAATGGCCGCCAAAGGCGCTTTCGCTTTCGCTGGGCGCAAATGATGCCGCGCGCAGATACATCGGAGCGATTGAAGGTGTGGTTGTCGCCTCGATTGGTGGCGATCGGCGCTGTCGCGATTTATCGCGCGGCGATCTCGCCGGTAATCCATGCGCTCAACGGACCGGCGTGCCGTTTCGAGCCGAGTTGCTCGGCGTACGCGCGCGACGCGATCGCCGAATACGGGACGATTCGGGGCGGTGCAATGGCGCTGTGGCGAATCGCGCGATGCAATCCGATGGGCGGGCATGGGTACGATCCGGCAGGGGTGAAGGGGAAGCGATGAAGAGAAGATGCGAAATCGTATGTGAAACCCGCCGTGGGTTTCACACTTCCTTGGGCAGGGGTAACCCCTGCACCCAATGTTAAGAAGATCGGCATCGCCGCAGGATGCGGGCTTCGCCCTGTTAGAACAGGTTGGTCAGGAAATAGTCCGTGCGCGCGGCGGCGGCCCATGCAGATAAGGAACTGATTTTGGATTCGAGTCGAGTTCTGATCGCGGTAGTTCTGTCGATAGTACTGGTAGTCGCCTACCAGGAGCTGGTGTTGAAGCGATTTTTTCCGCCGCCTACCGAACAGCAGCAGCAGGCTGCCGAGCAGGCAAAAGCGGCCAAGGCTGCGCAGGGGCAGGCGCTCGGCAACGGACTGTCTGCGAGCGCCAGCGGGGTTGCGGCTCCCGGCGCATCCGCCACCGTCGCGGTCGAAAGCGGGCAGCAGTCGGTCGCGATGGCGCCGTCGGGGGCGGCCGCGGCCGAAAGAACTGTCGAGGTGGATTCCGATTTTTACGTTGCGGTGTTCACGACTCACGGCGCGCGGCTCAAGAGTTTTACCCTGCGGCGTTACCGGCAGGATGCGGCCAAGGACAGTCCGCCCTACGAGATGGTGCAGATCCCGCCGGGAGGGCATCTGCCGCTCGGCGCGGTGATGATCCGCGGCGGGCAGGTGTTCGATGACCGCGATTTGAGCTACGCGACGGCTGCGCCCGCGCAAATCAAGCCGGCCAAGGGAGCGGACGCGACGGCGGTCTTTGTCGCCAAGACGGCAGACGGCACTACTATCACCAAGACTTTCACGTTCCGGGCGAGCAGCTACGTGTTTTCGATGGAGGTGGTGATCGCGGCGGGCCCGGCGCTGGATCAAATCGGCGTCTCGATGAGCCAGCCCCTCACGGCGCATCAGGGGTACTACGATATCCCGGAACTGCAGGCCGACGTTGGGAACAAGGTTTACACCGAGAACGAAAAGAAGCTGAAGACGGGAGTGCCGCCGGTGGCGGGCGCGATCACGTACGCGGGCTTCGGCGATCGGTACTTTCTGGCGGTATTTCTGCCTTCGGCGCCGACCAGCGGGATGCTTACGATGGCGTATGCGGGTGACGAGGCGATCGCGCGCATCCTGTTCGACGGCGCGGCGCGAATCCATAGCGAAATCTACATGGGGCCGAAGCTGCTGGAGGCTCTGGAAGCGGTAAATCCGGCGCTGAGCAAGTCGATCGATTTCGGCTGGGCGGGAATCCTGGCGCTGATTTTTCTGCGCACGCTGAAGCTATTTCACTATATCGCGCCCAACTACGGGGTCGATATTATTTTGTTGACGGTGTCGATCCGGATTGCGTTCCTGCCGATATCGATCAAAAGCCAGCGCTCGATGATGAAGATGCAGCGCCTGCAGCCGCAGATGGAGCGGCTGCGCGAGAAGTACAAGGACAACAACGAGCAGTTGCAGAAGGAGATGGTGGATCTCTACAAGCGCAATCACGTCAACCCGCTGGGCGGGTGCGCACCGATGGCGCTGCAGTTGCCGATTT
Organism: Binatus soli (SeqCode); assembly: GCF_050015535.1. NCBI lineage: Bacteria > Candidatus Binatota > Binatia (SeqCode) > Binatales (SeqCode) > Binataceae (SeqCode) > Binatus (SeqCode) > Binatus soli (SeqCode). Next base: position 103,393 of record NZ_JBEKBF010000012.1, read on the forward strand.
TCATCGGGCTGTACGAGGCGCTGCTGAACTCGGTCGAGCTGCGTCACGCGCCGTTTATCGGCTGGATCAATGATTTGTCGACGCCCGACTGCCTGCATATACCGGGACTGCCGCAGCTGCCGATGGTACATTGTCACGGGCTGCCGGTGCTGGTGCTGCTGATGGGGCTGACCAGTTTCCTCCAGCAATACATGACGCCGACCTCGCCGGATCCGAATCAGCAGAAGATGATGATGCTGACGCCGCTGATTTTCACGATCATGCTGATAAACTTTCCGGCGGGACTGGCTTTGTACTATTTTTCGTCGAACCTGCTGGGAGTTATCCAGCAGTATTTCCTCAACCGCGAATTCCAACAATACGCCCCGGCTACATGAGCAATAACGACTCGATAGAATTAGCGGCCGCCTCGGTAGAAGAAGCGACCATGGAAGCCCTCGAACAGCTCGGCGCGCGCGAGGACGAGGTTGCGATCGAAGTGCTCGCCACGCCGCGCGCGGGCGTGCTCGGAATGGGCGCGCGGCAGGCGCGGGTGCGAGTGACGCGCAAGAGCGCGGATGCGGCGGGCGTCGGCGGCGGGGAAGCGGGATCGAACCCGCAAGTCTCCCAAGTTGCGCAAGCGCCGGCGCCAGCGCGCAAGGAAGGCGGGCCTGAGCGGCGGGCTCGCGGGCGCGAGAATCAAGGCCGAGGCCGGATTGACGCGCGCGCCAGCGGCGCCGGCGCGCGGAGCGCGAGTCCGGCGGCGACCGCCGGTGACAAGGACAACAACGAAAACGGCGGCGCGGCGGGGCGCAAAAGCGCGGATGTCGAGGAGCAGCGCCGCGAGGCGACGGTAATCCTCAAGCAGATTCTCGAGCAGATGGGCGAGCGGACCGAGGTGCGGCAGATAGAAGTGGACGCGGAGACGGTCGAGCTCGAAATAAAGGGCGACGGTTCGGGAATCCTCATCGGGCGGCATGGACAGACCCTGGACGCGCTGGAGTACATCGTGAATCGGATCCTGGCGCGGCGAATCAAGGATGCGGCGCCGATTTCAATCGAGACTGAATCGTATCGCGCGCGACGCCGCCAGCAATTGCATCGGATGGCGCTGTCGATGGGTGAGAAGGCCAAGCGCGAGCACAAGCCGGTGCGACTCGATCCGATGCCGGCGCGCGATCGGCGCGTGGTGCATCTGGCGCTCAAGGAAGATCCGATGATCACGACGCGCTCGGCCGGTGAAGGATCGATGAGATCGATCGAGATAGTGCCTACCGAGAGCGGCCGTCGCGAGCCGCGCGGAGAGGGACAGCCGCAGGGACGGCGGCGCGAGCCTGAACGCGAGCGCGAGCGAGAGCAGCCCGAGCGCGGCAACGAAGCTCTTGGCGAACAGGGCGGATTCAAGCACGGGCAGAAGCGAATAGTGTGAGGGGGTCATCCCCTGCACGCCGGTCAGTAAGAAATTCGGTTCCTCCGCCTTCTCCGCGTCTGGAGCCTCACCTGCCGACCGGCAAGCGGTCGGCCTTCCTTCGGTAGAGTCATAATCGGACAGTCCGCAGTCAGCTTGGGACATATTGCCGCGCATGGCGTAGCGATCGGGAGACTAATCCGATGGCACGGGCGGTGCTTTGTAGGCTGGAGCGGACGGATGATGAGCAAGTTTCCAGCGGCGCATCGCAAGGCAGTGCGTCGGGATACGGATAACGCGCTGACGGTGGCGGCGAGCGCAAGCGGCCAGGTGATGGTGCTGATCTGCGTCGCGCTGGTGGCGCTCCTGGGCATGATTGCTGTCGTCGCCGATTTCAGCTTCATGCAAGACCAAAGGAGCATGATGCAGACGGCGGCGGACAGTGCGGCGATGGCCAGCGCGCAGGAACTGAATTATGGCGACGCGGTGGCGGCGGGCAAAGCGGACGCGGCGACCAACGGATTCACCAACGGCCAAAGCGGCGTCACCGTAGCCATCAACAATCCTCCGAGCATGGGACCGAATACGTCAAACACGGCGTACGTCGAGGCGATCGTCACCATGCCCGAGCCGACTTATTTTCTGCGCCTGCTCGGAGTCAGCTCGATCAGCGTGTCGGCGCGCGGGGTCGCGTATGAGGGCAACGGGCCCAACTGCGTCTACGTGCTGGATCCGACAGCCACGAGCGCGATGTCGGTCACCGGCAACGTCACCATACAGAGCGGCTGCGGTGTGCTGGTGGACTCGAGCGCCTCGAACGGTCTTGCGGTGACCGGCAACGTGACGATCACCGCGCCGACCATCGGGGTCGTGGGCAACTACACCTCCAGCGGCAACGTCAGTTTTACGCCGACGCCGAAGACCGCGGTGATTGCAGCGTCCGATCCGCTGGCATACCTAACGGAGCCCACCGTCGGCTCGTGCGCCCACAGCTCGTTTTCGCTGAGTGGGAACACGGGGAGCAGTGGCAGTCCCTACCAGCTCTATGCCGGCACCTATTGCGGCGGTATCTCGGTCAGCGGCAATTCCTGGCTGAATTTTAACGCGGGAACCTACGTGCTCGCCGGTGGCGGCATGACGATAACTGGCAACTCGGTGATGACCGGCACGGGAGTGACGTTTTACAACACGACGGGGACGGGTGGTTACGGGGCAATTGCGCTGAATGGCAACTCGACGGTGAATTTCAGTGCGCCGACCTCGGGTTCGCTGGCGGGAATCCTGTTCTTTCAGGATCGCTCGATTCCGAGCACCGCGGCGGGCAGCACGATAACCGGAAATTCGAGTTCGACTTTCAACGGGGCGATCTACTTCGCGACGACGGCGGTTACGTACAACGGAAACAGCGCCGTCAACGGCTACAGCATCCTGGTGTCGGACAAGGTGGTGATTAACGGCAACTCGACGGTGGGCAACAACTATTCCTCGCTGACAAACGGCTCACCGATAAAAGGAACGATACTGGCCGAATGAGTACGATACCGCGATTCCCGGAGCCTGTTGAATCTTTGCGCGCGACCGGTTGGATGCGACGGCATGGCGGGCGCACGCGCGGGCAGGCATCGGTGGAGCTCGCGCTCAGTCTGCCGTTGCTGCTGATGATGTTCCTGCTGGTGGTGGAAATGGGCCGCGCGTTCTACATCGCGATTTCGGTTTCAAACGCGGCGCGCGCCGGCGTTCAGTACGGTTCGCAGAATCTCTCGACCGCGGCCGATAACGCCGGGATGGAGGCGGCGGCGGCCAGCAACGCACCGAATATTGTCGGGATGACGGCGACCGCGACTCACTTCTGTCAATGCGCCAACGGGAGCGCATCGACGTGTCTGTCAACCGACTGCTCCGGCAACCATCGATTGCTGTACACGCAGGTCAACACCAGCGCCCCGTACGCGCCGCTCGTCAATTTCATGGGCATCCTGCCGACTATGACAGTGCCCGGCAAAGCCGTTATGCGCGTCGTCCAATAATCAAATGAACGCGAGCGGCATCAAGCTATGGCGGCGATGGTTGCGCGCCGCGATCCGATGCTCGCACCGGGGACAGGCGATGGCCGAGTTCGCGCTGGTGCTCACGCCGTGCCTGACCCTGTTTTTCGGGATCATCAACTTCGCACTGGCGCTCTATTGCTACGACTTTGTTTGTTACAGCGCCCAGCAGGCTGTTCGCTATGCGACGGTCCATGGATCGACCGCGACGACGCCCGTGTCGGCGGCCGGCGTTCAGACTTACGTGGACGGTCTCGTCGTCGACGTGCTGAAGACGAGTTCGTTGACCGTCACCACGACCTGGGCGCCGAACAACAATCCCGGGAGCGTGGTTACCGTGGTCGTCACCTACAACTACCCGCCGCTGACGAGTTTGGTCTCCTCGGTCACCATCCCGCTCACCCGCACGGCGGCAATGGTCATCACGCAGTAGCGATACGCGTCTGCATTAGCAGCCCAGAGAAGAGCGCGGGACCTGCGGGCGCTACGCGCCCTCGCCGGGGTATGTGGACAGGGCGGGCGTTCAGGGTTCGACGCCCCATTTTCTCTTGTTCTCGGCGATCTGCTCGGGCGTCGGGTGTTCGACCTTTTTGAACGGCATCACCTTGAACTGATCCTTGATTTCGAGCAAAGCGTGGTTGAGCGCGATGTCGTCCTTGAGGACGTCGGGAACAGCCGGCTCCTCGAAAATCGCCTCCCAAGGACATTCGGGCTCGCAGGCGCCGCAATCGATGCATTCGTCGGGATCGATGTAGAGCTGGTTGGGGAATTTTTCCTTGTCGGCGCCGACGTATTCATAGATGCAATCGACGGGACACACGCTGACGCATCCGGTGTCAACGCAGTCGCGGCAAAGACGGGTAATCGTCCAAGGCATGGTTGGCAATTTCTCCTAAAATCAGTGCTTAAAAATATCTCGATCTAAAATTAGCCGCTATTGTCAAAGTATGCGACATAACCTATATCGGCACAGCGCCTTTGAAAAGAGCATCCGGGGCGAATCGCGATGGGGAACCACTGTCATCGCGCGCCAGCCGGGTTAGAATAGTCGCCGCGAGGGCGTTGGAAATCCAACAGGGGATATAAAAGATGGCAACAAATTCGAGATCAAAGATGCGCAAGGCCAGCATCGCCAAGCGCGCAGTGACCGCGACGCCGGCCGGGGCCGGCAAGGCGCCGCAGACCGGCAAGCGCGTCGAAACCGACAGCATGGGTGCGATCGAGGTCGCGTGCGACCGCTACTGGGGGGCGCAGACCGAGCGATCTCTGCTGCACTTCGCGATCGGATTCGATCGGATGCCGCGTTCGGTGGTGCGCGCGTTCGGGATTTTGAAGAAGGCGGCGGCGGAAGTTAATCGCGATCTCGGCAAGTTGCCGCCCGACAAGGCCAAGCTGGTGACCGCGGCCGCCGAAGAAGTGATCGCGGGCAAACTTGACGATCACTTTCCGCTGCGCATCTGGCAGACCGGCAGCGGCACGCAGACCAACATGAACGCCAACGAAGTCATCTCGAATCGCGCGATCGAGATGGCCGGCGGCGTGCTCGGCAGCAAAAAGCCGATCCATCCCAACGACGACGTGAACATGTCGCAGTCGTCGAACGACACTTTTCCGACTGCGATGCATATTGCGGCAGCCGAGGAAGTCACGCACGACCTGATTCCGTCGCTGCGAAAGCTGCGCGACGCGCTCGCCCGCAAAGCCGCCGAGTTCGCCGGCATCGTGAAGATCGGCCGCACGCATCTGATGGATGCGGTGCCGCTGACGCTGGGGCAGGAATTCTCGGGCTACGTCTCGCAGCTCGACTACGATTTGAAGCGAATCGAAGCGGCGCTGCCGGACTTACTCGAACTGGCGATTGGCGGCACGGCGGTCGGCACCGGGCTCAATACGCATCGGGAGTTTGCGGATCGCACGGCTGCAAAGATCGCGGCGTACACGGGGCTGCCGTTTAAGTCGGCGCCGAACAAGTTTGCGGCGCTGGCGGCGCACGATGCGCTGGTGGCGGCTTCTGGAGCGCTCAAGACGCTGGCGGTTTCGCTGATGAAGATCGCCAACGACGTCCGCTGGATGGGCTCGGGACCGCGCACCGGCCTGGGAGAATTAATCCTGCCGGAGAACGAGCCGGGCTCGTCGATCATGCCGGGCAAGGTGAACCCGACGCAGAGCGAGGCGATGACGATGGTCTGCATCCAGACGATCGGCAACGACACGGCGATCACGATGGCCGGCTCGCAGGGGAATTTCGAGCTCAACGTCTTCAAACCGATCATCATCCACAATTTTTTGCATTCGACGAAGCTGCTGGCGCATTCGTGCGCGTCGTTCAGCAAGTACTGCGTCGAAGGGATCGAGCCGAATCGCGAACAGCTACAGCGCAACGTCGCAAATTCGTTGATGCTGGTGACGGCGCTGAGCCCGCATATCGGCTACGACAACGCGGCGAAGGTCGCCAAGAAGGCTCACGCGGAAGGAATCACGCTGCGCGAGGCCACGATTGGGTTGAAGCTGCTCAAGGGAGAGGAGTTCGACCGGCTGGTGCGGGCGGACAAAATGCTTGCGCCGGAAGGCTGAGCCGGAATGCGGCTGGGGATCGTTGCTTTTGCGCTTGCAATCGTAGTCGGCGCGACGCTGTCGCCGGTAGCGGCCCACGCGGCACAAACTCCGACCGGCATCGCGACCGATCCGATCCTGCAACCGCCATTTGAAAACGGCAAACCGATCGACGTCGTGATCGGCCTGCATGTCATCAATATCGCCGCGATCGACGAAGTCAGCGAGCAGTTTCGGCTCGACGGCTACCTGTATGCGCGATGGATCGACCAGCGGCTCGCCCATGCCCCGGAGGGACCTGACGACCGGATGCGCAGCTACGCGAATGGGCAGATCTGGGTGCCTCAACTGGAGATGATCAACGCCGCGGCTCCCCGCTCGCGCAGCGAAATCGCGATCATGGTAAGCCCGGACGGCACGGTGAGATACGCGGAGCGCTTCAGCGCAAGCCTGTCGTCGAAGTTCGACCTGAGACGCTTCCCGTTCGATCAGCAGCGGCTGATAGTCATCATCCATCCCTTCCTGGTGGACGGACCGCGGATGAAGTTCCGTCAGGACGAAACCTCGACGTGGACCGCCAGCGAATTCAAGACCTACTCCTCGCTGGCGCAGTGGCATCTGACCTCGATGCACTCGGAGCTGCTTATCGCGCCGACCTACGGCGGGCTCACCATGCCGGAAGCCAGGTTCGAAATCGACGTCGAGCGGCGCTCGAGCTTCTATTTGTGGAAAGTGTTCCTGCCGCTGCTGCTGATGGTGTTTTTGTCGTGGGCGGTCTTCTGGATCGAGGAGAACGACCTGTCGAACCAGGTCCAGGTCGCGGTCACGACGATTCTGACTGTGATTGCGTTCGCGTTTGCGATCTCCGCGACGATGCCGCGGCTGCCCTACCTGACGTACATCGATGCGTTTTTCCTGGAGTGCTACATCTATGTTTTCCTTGCGGTGGTGGAACTGATGACGGTCCACGTGACGCATCGCTCGGAGGCGCGGCGCGATTTGGGGATGCGGATTCGCAGGTACTCGCGATGGGTGATCCCGGCGTCGTTCGCGGTGACCAACGTCATCATCGCGGTGCATTTCCTGGGGTGGTAGGAACGCGCGGCGGCTTACATCCTGAAGACGCCGAAGCCGGGGTGCTCGGAAATCGGCGCGTTCATCGAGGCCGCGATCCCCAGCGCCAGCGCAGCGCGCGTTTCGACGGGATCGAGCACGCCGTCGTCCCATAACCGCGCGCTCGAGTAATAGACGCTCGACTCGATCTCGTACTTGTCGAGCGTGGGACGGAGAAATTCCTTTTGCTCCGCGTCGGTCATCGTGGCGCCTTCGCGTTTCAACTGATCGAGCTTGACCGTGAGCAGCGTGTTCGCGGCTTGTTCCCCCCCCATCACCGAGATCCGCGCGTTGGGCCACATGAAGAGCAATCGCGGCGAGTAGGCGCGCCCGCACATCCCGTAATTTCCGGCGCCGTTGGACGCGCCGATGATCACGGTGAACTTCGGGACCTGCGCGTTGGCGACCGCGTTGACCATCTTGGCGCCGTCCTTCGCGATGCCGCCCTGTTCGTAGCGTTTGCCGACGATGAAGCCGGTGATGTTTTGCAGGAAGAGCAGCGGGATGCGCCGCGCGCAGCACAATTCGATGAAGTGGGCGGCCTTCAGCGCGGACTCGCTGAACAGCACGCCGTTGTTGGCGACGATGCCGACGGGATAGCCGTAGATTCGGGCGAAGCCGGTGACGATGGAGGTGGCGTAACGCGCCTTGAACTCATGCATCCGGCTCCCGTCAACCAGCCGCGCGATCACCTCGCGCACGTCGTAGGGCCTGCGCGTATCGACCGGGATGATGCCGTACAGTTCGGCGGGATCGTAGTGCGGATCCTCGGGGGTGTCCTGCCCGATCGCGGCGGCGGTGCGAGGGCCGAGATTCTCGAAGATCGCGCGCGCAATCTGGAGCGCGTGGTCGTCGTCGTCGGCCAGGTGATCGCTGACGCCGGAGAGTCGCGTATGCACGTCGCCGCCGCCGAGATCCTCGGCGCTGACCTCCTCGCCGGTTGCGGCGCGCACCAGAGGCGGACCAGCCAGGAAGATCGTCCCCTGGCCGCGGACGATGACGTTCTCGTCGCACATCGCGGGCACGTAGGCGCCGCCGGCCGTGCAACTGCCCATCACGACCGCGACCTGCGCCAGGCCGATCGCGGACATCCGCGCCTGGTTGTAAAAGATGCGCCCGAAGTGATCCTGATCGGGAAAAATCTCGGACTGCATCGGCAGGAAGGCGCCGCCCGAATCGACCAGATAAACGCATGGGAGCATATTCTCGATCGCGATTTGCTGCGCGCGGAGATGCTTCTTCACGGTCATCGGAAAATATGTGCCGCCTTTGACGGTCGCGTCGTTGGCGACGATGACGGTCTCGCGGCCATGGATTCGACCGATGCCAGTGATGATGCTCGCGGACGGCGAGTCGCCGTCGTACATCCGAAACGCGGCCAGCGGGGACAGCTCGAGGAACGGACTGCCGGGGTCGAGAAGTTTTTTGACGCGATCGCGCGCGAGCAACTTGCCGCGTTCGACGTGGCGCTCGCGAGCGGGAGCGGGACCACCCAGGCGAATCCGCTCGATTTCGTCACGCAGGCGCTTGACCAGCGAGTCCATGGCGTCGCGGTTGCGGCGAAACTCTTCGGAGTTGGCGTTCAGCTGGGATTCTATCCGATCCATTTGAGTATCCTTGATGCCTGCGGACCAAAGTTGGGCTAGATATTAGCCTGAGGGCCGGGCCAATAGGCAAAAAGCCGGGCGGCTCCGATGCGATGCGAGAACGCGATCTGAAAGCGCTCGAGTTCGACAAGGTGATTCACCTCGTGATGGAGTTTTGCGCCTCCGAGCCGGGGCGCGAGGCAACCGCCGCACTGCGCCCGTCGATCGACGCGGTCGAAGTGCGCCGCCGGCTTGATTCGACGGCCGAGATGGCCGGGCTGAGATCGCATGCCGGCTCGATCCCGATAAGCGAATTCACCGATCAGCGGCCGTACCTGCTGGCGGCGGCGCGCGCGGGTGCGATCCTCGGCGGCGAAGCGCTGGTGAAAGTGCGCGATTTCATCGTGGGGGCGCGCCACGTCGGCGGCTTCATCCGCTCACGCGTCGAGCGCTTCCCGCATGTCGCGGCGTTGGTGCATAACCTGCTCGCGCCAAAGGAACTGGCCGACGCGATGCTCGGTGCGCTGGCTGACGACGGTGGAATCCTGGACGACGCAAGCCGCGAGCTGAAACGTCTGCGCAGCAGGCTGCGCGACGAACGCGCCGAACTCGAAGCGCGCCTGCTGCGCTCGCTCAACGCGCCGGGCATGGAGTCATTCGTATCCGATTACATCGTGACGATTCGCAATCGACGCTTCGTGCTGCCGATGAAGCTGAACTACGCGGAACGGTTCGAAGGAATCGTTCAGGACCGCAGCGTTTCGGGCGAGACGCTGTTCGTCGAGCCGATGTGGGCCGTCGAGCTGAACAACCGGTTGATGATGCTCGAACGCGAAGCGGAGGCGGAAGAAACACGAATCCTCGCGCGGCTGACGGCGATGGTCGGCGGATACGCGCCGGAACTGCAACTCACGTTCGACGCGATGGTGGCGCTCGACGCGCTCAACGCGCGCGCGATTTTCGCCGAGCGATTTCGATGCGTCGAGCCGGAGCTGGTGGACGAGGGAATCGATTTTATCGGCGCGCGGCATCCGCTGCTGATGACCAGCGGCCGCGAGGTGATCCCGATCGACGTGAAAATCGGGGCCGGACAGCGCGGGATAGTCATCTCGGGGCCGAACACGGGCGGCAAAACGGTCGCGCTCAAGACGGTCGGGCTGCTGTCGCTGATGGCGCAGGCGGGGATGCTGATTCCGGCGCTCGCCGGCAGCAAGGCGACGGTTTTTCGCAGCGTGTTCGCCGACATCGGCGACGAACAGTCCATCGAATCCAACCTGTCGAGCTTTTCAGGGCATATCGCAAACTTGTCGGAGATAATCAGATCGCTGGTCGAGCCGGCGCTGGTCATTCTCGACGAGCCGGGCGCCGGCACCGACCCCGCCGAGGGCGCGGCGCTCGCGATCGGCCTGATGAACCATCTCGGGACGCGGCGCTGCATGCTGGCGATCGCGACGCATTCGACCGCGGTGAAGCTCCACGCATACTCGCAAGCCGGGTTCGAGGCCGCCGCGGTGGATTTCGACGCCGAGCGCCTGGAGCCGTTGTATCGCCTGAAACCGCACACGATCGGGCAGAGTTACGGACTCGCGGTCGCGCGCAGGCTCGGACTGCCCGAGGAAATAATTCGCGCCGCCGAACAATCGATGGGCGCCGGGACCCTCGAGCTCACCGACGCGCTGAAAAGATTGGACGGCGAGCGCGCCAAGCTGAATGCGCAGGCCGAAAAATTGCGCGAGCGCGAGGCCGGCCTAGCTCGCATCGAGCAGGAAGTACTTCAGAGCGCTGAAAAAACGCGCGAGCGCGGCGAGCTGGAACGCAAGCGGCTGCGCGCCGAAGTCGCGGACCTGATCGAGGAGATCAGGCGCGACGGTGCGGCGCTGATGGATGAGTTGAAAACCCGGACGAAATCGCGCACCGACTTGAAGGGGTTCATCACGAAAGCGGCGGCGAAACTCGAGAGCCTCGCGCCGGCTGCGGAAGACAAAACCGGACCCCGGTCCGATGCGCCGCTCAAGGTCGGGGATAGCGTCGAGATAGGCGACATCCGCGGCGAATTGATCGTGCTCGAATCGGGACGTGCTGTAATCAGCCGGGGCGGCCTGAGGATCGAAGTCGCGCCCGAGCGGCTGCGCAGGGCGGCGGCGAGCGCGCCGGAAAATCGCCCCGCGCGGACCAAGGCGGCGACCGTCACCTTCAACGTCGAGGGCGGGGAGCGCAACGAGTTGAACCTGATCGGGATGCGAACTACGGACGCGCTGCGCAAGCTCGAGGAATTTCTCGACACCGCATTCCTGACCAATCGCGCGGAGGTGCGGATTATCCACGGGATTGGATCGGGCGCGCTAAGGAAAGCGGTGACGGAATACCTGGGCACGTCGCCGTATTGCGCGTCGTTCCGCGGCGCGGAACCGCATCACGGCGGCGCGGGCGCGACGATCGTGCAGATGAATTTGTAGGCGGCGCGCGCTAGAAGAATTTCCTCCACCCTAATTGCCGCCGAGAAATTTTCCCAATCCTCCCGGAAGTCCCTTCTTGCCAAAAATTTTACCGAGGTACTTCTGCCCCTCCGACTGGACCGCGTGAGTTGCAGCGCGACTGGCAAGTTCCGTCATGTTGGGCAGGACCTTCGGCTTTGGCAATTGCCCGACGATTTGCAGCGGGACGTCGATTTGTCCGTCCGGATTCGCGATGAACGCGACCGCCTTCTTCTGCTCGATCAGCTCCTTGCTGAATTGCGGCGAGAGCACGATTCGCGCCGCGAGATCGATATTTTTGTCCATGTCGAACCATCCGTCGCCGAGCAGATTGTAATCCACCGTTTGCACCTTGATGTCGTGCGACGTAATTCGCGGACCGGCGAGCACGAAGCTCAGACTCGCAAGCTGGATGTCGGTGTCGGGGTTGCTGAACAGCTCGGGATGGTTCTTGACGACCCGATCCGGAACCAGACTGCCGATAGCTGGCAGTTTCTGCACCTTCTTGAGCGCCTGACCGCCGATGTTGACGCCGACCAGCTTGCCGTCGGTCAGCGTCAGCTTGCCGTCACCCTTTAGCGTGGGCTTCATCTCATCGAAGCTGCCGGTCTTTCCGGTGACGTTGATGTTTCCACCGAGCGACCCGCGAACAGTCCCGGCGGCCTTGGAATTTTGCGCGTCGAGTGCCTGCTGAAGATTGAGATGGGAGAAACTGATCGACGCCGTCATCGGCGCCTCCGCCTCGAGCCGCGTGTCTCCCGTCGCGACGATTTCGCCCGAAAATGCCTTTAACTTGAGCAGGGACACCCGGGCGAGTTTGCCCGCCAGCGACAGCGACACGTTCAGGTTCTGGTATGGGACGTCGGCGAGGTTGCCCGATGGCGACGTGATTTCGGAATCGACGACCGGACCCGTCGCCGGAGCAATCGAGGCAGCGCCCTTGGCAAAAAGCTGGTTGATCACCTCGTCCGGCGGCCGCGAGGGCGCGAGATCGGCCAGATGAACCTGGGCCGCATTCAGCTCATAGCTCATGACCAATGGCTGAAACTGACCGACATGCGACTTCAACGTTGCCTGCGACTCGCCCATGTTGAATGTCAGCGGGCCAACGTCGGCGCTGGCGCCGGTGAGCTTGATGTTACCGCCGAGACGGTTCAGCGGCGGCACTTCCTGATCGGGGATGGACAATCCGACATCGGCGAGCGCGACCGTGCCGTCCGCCGACACTTTACCGCCCGTGATCGCCACGTCGGTATGAATCTCGGTCCTGCCCTCGAGGCTGTATTCGCGGAGTGCCGGGATCATGTTCGCGATCGAAGCGACATCGAAGTTGTTGGTATCGATGCGGGCCGCGGTCGTGGCGCCCCCGACTTTAATGTTGGCCACCTTCGCTTCGAGGTCGCCGAGAGTGACATTGGCGAGCGTCACGCCGGCCGCAGAGCCTGTCCGCGAACCTTCGGCGGATATCTTGAGCGGCAGGTCGGCGGGCTTTTTAAACGTGTCGCCGAAGGCGATTGCGGGCGCGCTCAAATCGCTCGAGACGTTGAATTTGATCGATTGAACAGTGCCGTCGGCGGAGGCGGCGAAGCTGAACGGGTCGGAAATCGAAAGGTTCGGCGGGATGGCTCTCGCGAGCATCGGGATCGTTTCGAGTTGCGTCAGTAGAATCGGGCCGACCTTGGCCGTGCCCGACAGCGCAATCGCGTCGAGGTCGATGGCGCCGTTGTTGATTAGAGGCCCAATCGTCGCGGAGAGGTCGAAATTCTGCTGGTCGGCGAGTGCGGCGAAGGTGAGCGCGACGGTGAAGGGCGCCAGAAAGCCGAAGTCGCGGACCTTGAGGTCGATCGCGTTGACGGTGGCGGCTTGCGGCGCACCCTGCGTCTCAAAAGTCAAAGTGCCGTCATTGACCGTGAAATTCTGCACGAACAGCGAGCCCAGCGTCGAAGGCGCCCGGCCCGATTCGGCCATCGGCGAGCCTCCGATCGTGCCCCTGCCCTTCTTGCGCTTGCCTTCGCCCGACTCCTCTTCGGTGACGATTTTTTTCCTGCCGAGCGTGGAGACGTTGAGAGTGCCGTCGCGAGTCTGAACGATTCGGATTACCGGCTGGTCGAGCACGACTTCGGTGACTTCGATCCGGCGCGCCAGCAGCGGTATCAGTTCCAGCCGGGTGTAAACGTTGCTCGCCTCGATGAAGGGCTTTTTCGAGATGTCGGGGTCGTCCGCCACCTGGACACCGGTCACGTCGGCGAGGATTCCCCAGCCGAGGCTCACTTTGATGTCGTCGATGTGAACATTGCGACCGAGCGCGGTGCTGACCTTGTCCAGGATGGGCTGGCGGCGCTCGGCGATGATCGAGTTGAGGTTGGCCGCGGCATAGAAGAAGATCGCGCCGGCGAAAATCACGACGGCCCCGACAATTGCGGCGGCGGCTACAATGACACGACGCATATGAGGGTCCTCACATCAGGCAACTTCGAGTGGTTCGCGACACGCCGGCAAGTGTAGTCGATGCGCGCCGAACGCGCATCATTCGCGCAGACGATTTTCCTGTCCGATCGCTTCAGATCGCGTCCGCGGTTTGAACCGCATTGCGTCCTCGGCGTAGTCTGTTTAGCCGTGCACGTATCCCGGACCTGCGGCTCCTTCCGATGGCAAAAAAGCGAAAGCATCGCCGCCAAGATGACGAGCGAGACGGCGAGCGAAGGCCGCCGGCGCCCGCGCGGGTCTTTTCGTCGCCATTCAAAGACCTGAAGAAAATGCTCGCCGAGCGAGAGGTGTCGCCTTCGCCCCCGGCAATCAAGCCCAAGCCCGCGACGCCGCCCGTGCCGGTCGTCGAAAAACCCGCGCAACCCGCGGATGACTTACATGACGACTTGCTCGACGACGAGTCTTTCCTCCGCCGGGCGTTCGAGGGCGTGCGCCCGCTGAATAGCAACGGCCATCGCAGGTCGCGGATACCTCTTGAACCTCCCGTGACTCACACGATCGTCGATGAGGACGCGGAGGTAGTCGCGCAATTGTCGGACCTGGTATCGGGACAGGCGCCCTTCGACATCACCGAGTCGGACGAATACCTCGAGGGATACCGCGTCGGACTGGACCCGCGGCTGGTCTCACAGCTTCGCCGCGGCGAGTTCGCCGTGCAGGCGCATTTCGATATGCACGGCATGATCCAGGGCGCCGCCAAGCAAGCGCTCAAGGAGTTCATCATCGCCTCGATTCGCAAGGGGCTGCGCACTGTGCTGGTCGTGCATGGACGCGGACTGCGATCTCCCGGCGGGCATTCTGTCCTCAAGCACGCGTCTGCCGGATGGCTCTCGCATGGCGCCATCGGCGGGCACGTGTTGGCATTCACGACCGCCCGCCCTGCCGACGGCGGCGCCGGAGCGACGTACGTGTTGTTGAAGCGTGAAAAAAGCCGCGCGCCGTTCGACATTCTGCAGGGCGCCAAGCGCCGCGGATAGCCAACAAAAAAAGAAACGGGGCCCGCTCGGGCCCCGCTGTCACTACGACATTGACATTGTCCGAGTCGGTAATCGCTAGATCTTCGCCTGCAGGAAGAATGCGATCACGAGCGCGTACAGGGTCAGCGCTTCGATGAACGCGAGGCCGATGATCATCGGCACGAAGATCTGACCGGCGCTGTTCGGGTTGCGCCCTATGGACTCCATCGCGGAGGCCGCCATCCTGCCCTGGGCAAGCGCGCTGCCGAACGCCGCGATACCGATGCCGATATTCGCGGCGATTGCGATCAGGCCGTCCCGAAGCGGCGCGCCCGATCCTGCGGCCCCTGCCGCCTGCTGCGCCATCGCCAGCAGGGGAGATGCGAGGATGGCCATCCCGGCCATCGTCATTACAGTTCCAATCCGTCGTAACATTTTGTCGATCCTCCTTCTTTTTCGCGCGCCCTGGGTGCCGCAGCCGGCCGCATCTCTTCCTCTACCACCACAATTTTCGGGCGGAATCCCTGGCGCGAAAAATCCTCTGCTAATGATCGTGACTCGCGGCGAGTCGAACGTAACTCATCGATAGAACCACGAAGATGACCGCCTGGATCACGCATACGATCGAGCCGAGCGCATAGAATGCAAGCGGTACGACGAGCCACGTCAGCCCGGTGAAAATGCTGAGCACGGTATGGTCGGCAAACATGTTGGCGTAAAGACGAATGCCGAGCGAAAAAGGACGGAACAGATTGTCGGCCAGCTCGATCGGCATCATCAGCACCGCCAACGGCAGATATGGGCCGAGAAAACTTCTCAGATACCGGACGCCCTTCGAGGCGAAGCCCTGGTAGATGTAATAGCCGAAGCAGACGATGCCGAGCGCGAAGGTCAGGTCGGAGTCGGCGGTAGGAGGCTCCATCCCCGGTATCAATCCGAAGAAGTTGGCGAACAGGATGAACATGAAGATGCATCCGAAGAACGGGACCATCGCGCGCGACCCGTGCATCTCGGTGACTTCACTCACGAAACTGTCGAGCCATTCGACGATCATCTCGGAGACCGAGCGGATGCTGATCCCTTCATCAGGGATTAGCGGGTCGGCAACGCCGGCAATCGACGCTCGCGCGATAAATCCAAACACGATGAGGATGCCCATCACGATCCAGGTGCCGATTAGCACCTCGGGGATCCTGCCGCCACCGATCAGTTCGAGGAAATTTACCGACTTTTGCAAGAAGATTTCTCCGCCGACGCTGATTCAGGCGGCGCCGCGAACCGAAGCCCGCCCGGTTTCAATAATGATAGCCGCCATCTGAGTCAAGACGCCGACGCCAAAGCCCATCCCGTCAACTCGCGCGCGGGTGAAAACAAGATAGACCAGACCGACGATGATCAGCAGCTTCAGCGGAAGCGCAAGCATGCCTAACTTGGCGGCCACGCCGGAAATTCCGGCGCCGGACGCAGCCAGGATAAGGCCGCCGAGCACCGACAAGATCCATAAATTTGCGATCACTACTGCTCCCCCCAGGATGCATCCCACTGCCACGGACATCGAGGCGAACAAAGCGAGAATCGCGGCGCTGACCACGACGAGGATGACGTTGGTGCGCTGGATCGACAAAATCGTCGGCGTTGACCACGAGAACATGAATCAAGACTCCCGGTTCTCGCGCTGAAAGAGAGCGAGTTCCTGGATCAGCCGGTAGAAGCCGATGAAGACCCCGAGCAGGAACATCACGAGCGTCAGCCAGGGGTCGGTGTGAAAGTAAAGATCAAGGTAATGCCCGATAATTGCGCCCGCGACCATCGGCCACGCGAACTCGAAGCCGATCGCGGCGAACCGCATCATTCTGCCGGGGCTTAGCGCCATCCCGGTCTTAAGATTTCCCTCGCGCGAGATCGCCGAGAGATTCGCGAGCGGCGGCAATAGTGCGGTCGATGTCGGCATTGGTATGCGCGGTGGAGATGAACATGGCCTCGAACTGCGACGGCGGTATATTTATCCCGCGATCCAGCATCCCGTGGAAGAACTTCGCGAATTTGCCGGAGTCGCACGCGCGAGCCTCGTCGGCGTCGCGTACGCGCTCGGGACCGATGAACATCGTCAGCAAGGACCCTGCGCGGTTGACGCATCCCGACTCGCCATTTTTTTTCACTGCGTCGCGCAGTCCGGCTTCAAGGCGCGCGCCGGCGGCGTCGAGCGCGGCGTACGGATTGGTTTCCTTTAGAATCGAAAGCGTTTCGAGTCCGGCGCGAACCGAAATCGGATTTCCCGACAACGTTCCCGCCTGATAGACCGGACCAACCGGTGCGAGCAAGTCCATGATCTTGGCCGGGCCGGCGACTGCACCCACCGGCATGCCGCCGCCAATTATTTTCCCGAGCATGATGAGGTCGGGCGCGATGCCCATGCTTTCAGCAACCGATCCGAAGCAGAGTCTGAACCCGGATATAACCTCGTCACAGATCAGAAGAGCGCCGTTGTGGTGCGCGATTTCGGCGAGAGCTTTCAGCGAGCCGGGGTCGGGATTTACGACGCCCATGTTGGCGGCGACCGGCTCGACGATCACGGCGGCGATTTTGTCAGGCGCAGCGCGGAATAATCCTTCAACTGTTTCAATCGAGTTATATCGCGCAACCATCGTCATCGCGGCGAGCGCCGATGGAACGCCGGCGCTGTCGGGTTGACCAAAAGTCATACTGCCTGAACCTGCGCGCACCAGCATCGAGTCGCTATGCCCGTGATAGCATCCGTCAAACTTCATTATGTTCGGACGCCCGGTCGCCGCGCGCGCGATCCTGAGCGCGGTGAGGCCGGCTTCCGTTCCCGAACTGACAAGTCGGACTTTTTGTGCGCATTTGATCGCCGATGAGATCAATTCCGCGAGCTCGACCTCCAGGCGCGTCGGCGCGCCGAAGCCCAGACCAAGCCGCGCCTGCTCGGCGATGGCTTGGGTGACGCGCGGATGGGCATGTCCGAGGATCGCGGGGCCGTAGGAGCAAACGTAATCGAGAAAACTGTTTCCATCGGCGTCAATCAAAGTCGCGCCGCTGCCACTCTCGATGAAAATCGGCTGCGCGCCGACGGCCTTCCACGCGCGAACGGGAGAATTCACCGCACCAGGAATCTTAACACTGGCGCGATGGAAGAGTTCATCTGATTTTTTGCGTGATGTCATCGCGATTCTCCCGAGGATCCAGCGCTATCAAAAAGTTTTTTTTACGATCGCGACGAAAAATTCGATTGCACGCGTCACCGTGAGACAAAATTGCGACGCGACGCGAAAAATTGAGGTCGCGCGCGATGGCTTCCAGAGCGGATTTGCGCGATCGCACGATCCGCGCGAAATTTCGCGCACGCGGCGCGCGATCGCTCGCGACAAAAATTTCCTTTTCGATCCGCGCGCATAGCGCCAAAATTTTTTCCGCGCTTGTTCTCACCGCGAAATAAGTTTATCACGTTGCCTTGGCCGCACACTTTTTATTTCCAAGAACCATTTTCCGATGAAAGGGTTCGCTCGCGGCGCGTTGGATATGCCTTTGAAGCGCGTGTATATCGCTTGCATTCTCGGTCAGACTTTCAAGCTCAACAAAACCGATCGTAACCCGGACAAGTTGATAGTCCGGCGTGGAGCACGGTCAAATTGTCGGCTGCAAAAAGGGAAATCGGGCTTATCCACAGATGTGGATAAGCTTGTGCGTAATTCGCGCGGCATTTGATGTTGCGCGCTAGTTCCGGAGCATGGTGGGTGCTCCGGGTTTGGCAGGGGGAAACGATATGAATGGTTTGTGGCAAAGGGCCGCTGACCGCATCCGCGATGAGCTGGGGCAGGTCGGCTATGAGACGTGGATTGGGCCTCTCAATTTTGTCGCTCATCAAGGATCGACCGTCACAATCGAGGCGCCCAATCGGTTTTTCCGCGATTGGATCAACGAACGTTACCTGAGCATGATGCGCGCGGCGCTGTCAAAGGAGGCGGGCGAGGAAATGGAGGTGCGGCTGACTCTCGGCGAAAATGCTGCCGTGGCGACGCCGCCGCAACGCCCAACCAATGGCCATGCCGACGGCCATGCAAATAGCAATGGCAAGGCGACCGCGGCGAATCGTGCGACTGCGGCAGCCGCGCCGCGTGGAGATCGGCATCCGACCCTCAACTCGCGCTACAGTTTCGCGGAGTTCGTGGTCGGATCGGCCAATCAGTTCGCGCATGCGGCGGCGCTGGCGGTCGCCAACCAGCCGGGCGAGAAATACAACCCGCTCTTCATTTATGGCGGGGTCGGCCTCGGCAAGACCCACTTGGTGACCGCAATCGGGCACCATATCTGGGCCAGCGGCGATCGGCCGAGGAAAGTTCTGTTCATGCCGGCCGAAATTTTCATGAACGAGATGATCAATTCGTTGCGCCGCGACAAGATGAACGAGTTTCGCGAGAAATTTCGCCGCGTCGATACGTTGATCCTCGACGACGTGCAGTTCCTGGCCGGCCGCGAGCGCACCCAGGAGGAATTCTTCCATACTTTCAACGCGCTTCACGCCGAGCGGCATCAGATCGTCCTGACTTCGGACAAAGTTCCCCGCGAAATCCCCGGGCTCGAGGACCGGCTGCGCAATCGGTTCGAGTCGGGATTAATCGCGGATATCGCCCCGCCCGACCTCGAGACGCGCGTGGCGATCGTGCAGAAAAAGGCGGTGCTCGATAATCTGCGGCTGGCGCCGGAAGTCGCGATGTACATCGCGCAGAGTGTCTCGTCGAACGTGCGCGAGCTGGAGGGATGCCTGACGCGGCTGGCGGCGCTGGCCTCGTTCAACCAAGCGGCAATCACGGTGGACTTTGCGCGGCAGGCGCTGCAGGATCTGATTCGCAATCACGACGCGAAGCCCGACGTCGAATCGATCCAGAAGACGGTTGCGGATTTTTTCCATATCCGCCTTGCGGAATTGAAGTCGAAAAAGCGCACCCAGCACATCGCGTTTTGCCGTCAAGTGGCGATGTATCTGTGCCGCAAGCTGACTGACAGCTCGTTTCCGACGATCGGCGAGCATTTCGGGCGCGATCATTCGACGGTGATTCATGCACACAACCTGATCATGCGGCGCGTGACCAGCGATCCGGCATTTCGGCTCTCGATCGAGAAAATCGAGCGCGAGCTTAAATCGATTCGCGCCAATGCCGCGTGAGTCGATGTGGAGGAGGCTGTGGAGGAAGTGGGCATAAGGCGATCGATATCGACAGGGCCGGTGCGCACAAGGCCGGCCCTGTCGGTCAGCCGCTTTTCCGCTGACAGCTTTTCAGCGGCGGATCGGCTTTCATTTTCGGGCGCTTGCGTGATCAATCAACAAATCCACAACTCCTACTATTACTGCTATTCTTTTTTAGAGATCTAAGATCCAGGAACAGGAGACGGGCTAACAATTCATGGGACTCTCCATCGAGCGCGCTTCGCTGCTTAGCGGTTTGGGACTGGTGCAGGGCATCGTGGAACGGCGCACGACGGTTCCGATACTCGGCCATGTTCTGATCGAACCCGACGGAAATGCGCTGACTTTGAGCGCAACTGACCTCGAAGTCGGAATCCGCACACAGGTTGCGTGTTCCGGCAAGGAAAAAAGCCTCACGCTCAACGCGCGCAAGCTTTTCGAAATCGTGCGCGAGACCGAAGGCGATGAAGTCGCGCTGACCTCGCTCGACAACGATTGGGTCGAGCTGAAGTGCGGCCGGGCGAAGTTCAAAATGATGGGCCTGGATCCGCGCAGCTTCCCTGCCATGCCAAGTCAGAGCGCCGGCAAGGACTCAACGCCGGCAAAGAAACAACTGAAGGCTGAATTGACGATTCCGGCCGCTGTGCTGGCCGGGATGATCGACAAGACGATTTTCGCCGTCAGTCCGGATGAAGCCCGCTACAACCTGAGCGGCGTGTTCGTCGAATCCAACGCTCCGGGATCGGCGCGGATGGTCGCGACGGACGGCCATCGGCTGGCGATGATCGAGCGCGAAATACCCGGATTCAGGATGGAGACCGGCGCGATCATTCCGCGAAAGGGACTCTCGGAACTGCGCAAAATTCTGGATGAGAGCAGCGACGCCGAAGTGCGGTTGAACCTCGAAGGTCAGCTCGCATACCTGAAGCGCGGGACGACCGAAATCTCGATGCGGCTGGTCGAGGGCGAATTCCCCGATTACCGCGGCGTCATCCCCAAGCAGTCGAGGTACAAGATTACCGTCAAGCGGGATCTGCTGTTCGCGGCAATCAAGCGTGCGGCAATTTTCTCAAGCGAACGTTATCACGGCGTCAAATTCGCGCTGTCGGCCGGGACGCTGACGGTTTCATCGACGAGTCCGGAAACCGGTGAAGCAAGCGAGTCGCTCGACGTCGATTTCAAGAGCGAAGAATTCGCGATCGGCTTCAATGCAGCATACGTGCAGGACGCGCTGGGCGTAATTCCGCCGGGTAACGATTCGACCGTGGAGCTCGGGCTGAGCGATGACGTCAGCCCGGGCGTCATCAGGACGGAGTCGGATCAGCAGTACACGTACGTCGTCATGCCGATGCGATTGTGACGCGCGCTTGCTATGGCGCGCTGCCGACCCGGACCAGCACGACCTTATTTCGGTAATTGTAGTCGGTCTCCCACGGATATGACGCCTCGCCAAGCTCGACGGTGGTGGGAATGTCGAGCTTGGGCATATCGCGCCGTCGAACAATCATCCATCGGACGCTCCCCTTGACGATCGCATCCTGCAGATCCTGCTTCTTTTCGAACTCGGGGATTGGCTTTGGCGGATTGAGATAGAACAGCGGCCCCTCAGTCTTGAACAGCACGAGCCGGTCGGTCGAACCACCAATCTTGTTCAGGACCGCGTAGCCGAAGGGCTTTTCACCGCGATAAGCCTCCGCCGCAGGCATCGCGAAGATATAGATGTAAACCATCGCAAGATACGCGATTGCGCCCAAGGAAAGTGCCACGCGATCGGGGCTGAATTTGCGAATCGTGTACACGACGGCGGCGATCGATACGACCCAGAAAACGATGAAGGCGGGCTTGGCGGGCAGGTCCGGGAGCGCATCGTAGGGACTGGGAAGAATCGCCCAGGCAGGAATCAGCAGAACAATGCTGGCGAGCGCGGCCAACGCGACGATCGCGTAGCCGATAGTCAGCAGACGCCGGGCGATCATCGAGCGCAATTCGCCTGGATACGCGAGCGTTCTGGCGACCAGGATCGCCGCGGCGGGCAGAATCGGAAGAATGTAGTAGCTGCGGCGCGATCCCGAGACAGTGAAAAATATGAAGGTCGCCCAGAAATAAACCAACGCAAATCGATCCGCGCGAGCAGGCTCGGCTCCGGCATGACGCAGGCTGTGCGTTTCTACCAGGGCCGCGGGCAACAGCGCTGACCACGGGGCCATCAGAGCGAAGATGACGTAGACATACAGGTACATAGGTCCGCGATGGTCGAAGGGGTGGAAAAACCGCACCACGTTCTCGCGATACACCATCTCGAGGCCCTTTTCAGAGTCCATCAGGCGCGACGAGATTTGGAAGGGCAACCCGTAAACCAGCGCGCCGAACGCGATGCCGACGACAGTGTACCAGTTGAAGAACCATCGATTGCGCTCGACGAGCCATCGTATCCGATCAACGAGAGGGCCACGGGAAATCGCCGAAAAAAAAGGGACAACTCCGTCGCGCAGGCATGAATACACTCCAATCACCAATAGCGGCAGCGCGAATCCGAGCAGACCTTTGGTGAGCGAAGTCGCCGCCATGATTAGCCATAGGCCGACAACCCACAATCCACCGCCGCGCTCCTCGTTGTGATTGAAGAGCAGCAGTGCGGCTAGTTCACCGGTGAGCGTTTCGACGTCGGCACTGGCGTGGCGCGAAAAGAATACGAAGCTGAAGCTGGTCGCGAGGATGACGCCGCCGAGTATCGCGGTGCGAGCGTCGTAGAGGCGTCGCACTAGCAGCATCAGTATCGCCACTGCCAGCAGGCCAGCTATCGCGCAGGGCAGGCGCGTGGCAGCCTCGTTGAGGCCGCCTGTGAACGGTGTCGAAAAAATAACGAGCCAGTAGGAGCCGAGCGGCTTGTCGTAATAGACGCGACCGTTGATCGTCGGCCAGAAGTAGTTGTGCGTCACGAGCATCTCTCGCGCGATTTCAGCCCATCGGAATTCCGAGGACCACAGCGCTCGCGCACCCAGGCGGGCGAAGAAGAGAATCGCGGCGAGAATGAGGACGCATCCGGCGCGCAGGCGGAATCGCGAATCGTTTCCGTTGCGGGCCGGGTGCTGCAATGCGGCAGGGTTGCGTGATGCGGAAGCGGAGACCATAGCAGCGAATTGTAACTGGCGCGCTCGATACTCTGCCATACGGTGACTCGCTCGGAATGACAGAGCGTGGGCAGGCAGATAGGATGAAACAAGATTCATGAGCCAGGCCAACAATCCCGAAGGTCATTCCGGCCGCAAGCCGAACCGGTTAATTAACGAACAAAGTCCGTACCTGCGCCAGCACGCGTACAATCCGGTCGATTGGCATGCGTGGGGTCCGGACGCGCTTGCGCGCGCGAAGGCGGAGAACAAGCCGATCATGCTGTCGATCGGCTACTCGGCCTGTCATTGGTGCCACGTGATGGAGCGGGAGTCGTTCGAGAACGACGCGATCTCGCGGCTGATCAACGAGAACTTCATTCCGATCAAGGTCGATCGCGAGGAGCGGCCTGATCTCGATCAGATTTACATGGATGCGGTGCAGCTAATGACTGGGCGCGGCGGATGGCCGCTCACGATGTTCCTGGCGCCGGACGGACGGCCGTTTTTCGGCGGGACCTACTACCCTCCGGAAGACCGGCATGGGATGCCCGGATTTCCGCGCATCCTGGCTGCGGTTTCGCACGCGTATCGCGATGGCGCCAAGGAAGTCGCCAACAATCTCGAAAAGCTGACCGAGGCGCTCGGCGCGCTCACCAACTACGTCCCCACCGGCGGCGACTTAAAGCCGGGACTGGCGGCGGAATCGGCGCGCGCGCTCGCCGCGCACTACGACAGCATCAACGGCGGACTGGGCCAGGCGCCGAAATTTCCCAACACGTTCGTGTTCTCGCTGTTTCTTCGCGTGCACGCGGCCGACGGCGACGAGGCGATGGCGGAAATGGTTCGGCACACGCTTTCGAAGATGGCGCGCGGCGGAATCTACGACCAAATCGGCGGCGGATTCCATCGCTACAGCGTCGATGAGCGATGGCTCGTGCCGCACTTCGAAAAAATGCTCTACGACAACGCGCTGCTGGCGCGGCTGTATCTCGACGCCGGCCGCGCGTTGAATGAGCCGGAGTTTCTTGGCGTCGGGCGCGAAATCTTCGATTACGTTTTGCGCGAGATGACGAGTCCCGAGGGCGGCTTCTACGCCGCGCAGGATGCGGACAGCGAGGGCGAGGAAGGAAAGTTTTTCATCTGGACGCCCGAGCAGGCCGACGCCGTCCTTGGTCCCGAGCTCGGCGCGATAGCGGAGCGCTATTTCGACATCACGATCGAAGGCAACTTCGATGGCGCAAATATTCCGCATCGCACGATCGATCTCGCCGACGCCGCGCGGATGTTCAAGGTTTCGGAAGACGACATAGCGTCGAAGATTCGCGAGATCCGCGGCAAACTGTTCGCGGCTCGCGAACAAAGGGTGAAGCCGGGCCGCGACGAAAAGATTCTGGTGGCGTGGAACGCGATGATGATCGGCGCCTTCGCGGAGGGATATCGCGCGCTGCACGAGCGGCGGTATCTGGAAGCGGCGGAGCGCGCGGCCGATTTCATGATGGCGTCGATGTGGGACGGGCGCGCGCTCAAGCGGTCGTTCAAGGACGGCGTCGCGCGGCACAATGCCTATCTCGAAGACTATGCGCAGTTGGCGGGCGCGATGCTCGACCTGTACGAAGCGTCGCTCGACGCGAAATATCTGGCGCACGCGCGAAAGCTCGCCGGTGTGATCCTCGAGCGATTTATCGACAAGGAAAAGGGTGGATTCTTTTTCACCTCGGACGATCACGAAGCACTGATCACCCGCTCCAAGGCGGCTTTCGACGGCTCGACGCCGTCGGGCAACAGCGCTGCCGTGATGGCGCTTCTCAGGCTGCACGGCTACACCGGCGAGGAGCGCTACCGGGTCGAGGCGGAGCGGACGCTCAAGTTGTTTCGCGAATTTATCGAGAAGCAGCCGTTCGGGTTCTCCCACATGCTCGAAGCGGTCGACCTTTACCAGCGCGGGCCGACCGAAGTTGTGATTATCGGCAACCGCAACTCCCTGGAACTGCTCGAATGGACGGAGCGGCTCGGCCTCATATATGTTCCGAATCTTGCGATCTTCTTTTTCGTTGCGGACAATGCCAATGGCGACGCTCAAACCGGCTTCATCCCCGAGCAGGTGCGCGACAAGCGGCAAATCGACGGTCATGTGACTGCTTACGTATGCCGCGAGCACACGTGCACACCGCCGATTACGACGTTCAAGGATCTTCAAAAGGAATTGGTCGACTAGCTCGGGCGATGGACCGCGACGCGCGCGACTTTACCACGGCTGGCGCAAAGCCGACGCCGTATTTCCCGCCGATCGTCGTGAATCGTGCGGCGCGCCGTCGGCCGCAAGCGCGGCTGCGAGTTGTGCTGCTCAACGCGGCCGGCGGGCGAAAGTTCCACGAAATCGCGGCGTGTCTCAAACGTCCGCAGCTCCAGGGCGCCGATCTGATCCTGCTATGCGAGGTCAATACGAGAATCAAGCGGAAGCCAGGCCGTGACCTTGCGACGGAACTCGCCGAGGCGCTCGAAATGAGCTGCGCATATAATCGCCAGTTCGGTCTGATACCTCCGGGCAGCGAAAGCGAAATCGTTTCGTACATGGGCAATGCGATCCTGAGCGCCGTGCCGTTCGAGGAGGTGGCCGCCGTCGCGCTGCACGAGCCGCCCACTCCCATGGTATGGCCCAGAAGCATGCGGGACTGGTCGCGCGTGGGCGCGCCAACGGGATTGGTCACCAGAGTGAAATTCGGTGGCGAAGAGTTAACTGCCGGCGTCGCGCATCTGCACAGCCGCTGCACGCCCGCCGAGCGTGCGCTCCAGATGGCGAGTTACCTGGAGTCGTTCCCGGCGGCAGGCCGCGCGATTTTCGGCGGCGACCTGAATACGACGACCACTGAGCTGTCGAGCCGGGCCATGATGTTGGCAACGGCGTGGCAAATGATCACCAATCCGGACAGGTTCCACGCGCCTGAGGCATACGAGCCCTTGTTCGATCATCTGCGAGAGCGCGGACTCGAGATCGACGGCGCCAACGTGGCCAATCGCGCGACTTTCACTTTTTCCGGACTGATACCGCGATCGATGAGGCCAAAACTCGATTGGCTGGCAGTCCGCGAGCTTCGTCCGATCGCGGGAACCGCGGCAGTCGTCCCGCCGCGGTCTTCGATTTTGCGGCGCCGCGCCTCCGATCACGATTTCGTGACGGTCGATCTCGAACTGTAATCGCGACGCGAGCCAGTGAAATACTCTCGTTGTGCTACGCAATCTCCGACGGAGGTGCGAGCGCGCCACGCGCTCTCTCATAAGCGGCGGCCACGCGAATTACTTCGGACTCTCCGAACGGACGGCCGATTACCTGCATCGCAATAGGCAGTCCGTCAGGCGAAAGACCGGTGGGAATAGCTATTGCGGGTTGACCGGTCGAATTGAAGGGCTGCGTGAAGCGCAGAATCGCCGCGACGACATCCACCCGGTCTTCGCGCGCTTCCAGGATTTGAGTAGTGCCGATTTTGGGCGCGACGATAGCACTGGCCGGTGCGACCAGCACGTCGCGATCGGCCAGCACCGCGATCGACTCGGCCAGCGTGCGCGCACGGGCGCGCTGGGCGCGGATGTAGCTGGTGGCGGTCGTCATCATTCCGATCTCGAGTATGCGGCGAACGTCGTCGCCGTAGTCCTGGGGACGCGTGCGCATCCAATCTTCGTGAATCTCGAGCGCCTCGGCCCAGGTGATGATGCCGTTCATGACGCCGGCCAGCGGGAGCGAGGGAATCGTCACGTGGTCAACGGTCGCGCCGAGCGATCGCAGCGTCTCGAGCGCGGCATTGAACGAGCGCGCGACGTCGTCGCTCAGCCCGTCGTTAAGTTCGCGAATCACGCCGATGCGCATGCCGGAGATTTGGCCGTCGAGGCCGGCTGAGAAATCGGGTACGCGCTCGCGGCTCGAGGTGGAATCGTTGCGGTCGGCGCCCGCGATTATCTGCAACATCATCGCGGCGTCGCGAACCGTGCGCGTGATCGGGCCGACGTGATCGAGCGTGTAGGCCAGCGGCAGGACGCCGTAGCGGCTGACGCGGCTCCAGGTCGGCTTCAGCCCGACGCATCCGCAAAGCGCTGCGGGAATGCGAATCGATCCGCCGGTGTCGGTGCCGATGGTGGCGGCGGCGCTGCGCGCGACGATCGCAGCGGCCGCGCCGCCGCTCGATCCGCCGGGGATTCGGTCGAGCGCGTACGGATTGCGGACGGTTCCCCAGTGCGGATTCGACGACGTGATTCCGTAGGCGAACTCGTGCAGGTTGAGTTTGCCGAGCAGCACGGCGCCGGCGCGCTTGAGGCGCGTCCACACGGTCGCGTCATGGTCGGGTTTGAAATCGGCGAGGATTTTCGAGCCGCCGGTGGTGCGAAGCCCCTTGGTGTACACGAGATCCTTGAGCGCGATCGGAACGCCATGTAATGGTCCCCGCCATTTTCCGGCGGCGAGTTCGGCCTCGGCTTTTTTCGCGGCCTTGCGCGCGAGCGTATCGGTGACGGTGATATAGGCGCGAAGCGATCCGTCAGTTTGTTCGATTCGGGCGAGGTACGCCTCGGTCAGCTCGACCGGTGAAATGTCGCGCGCGCGCAGCTTGCCGGACAGAGTAGCTACATCGAAATCGAGTAGTTCCTGAAATGGAATGGACATCGGAATAAATCCTCGAAGTGAGTATTGAAGTGGTATTACGACCTGGCTTTGGCAAGGCGGGCCGCTTCGGCCAACAGCACCGGATAGCCGAAGGGCGGCTCGATCCCGGCAAGACCGATCGCCCCCAGGTGTCCGGCGAGCGTGAGCATCGCGCCCGCACTGTGCGCGATTGCATCCGCGTCGGCGTCGGAGATTTCGTAGCCGTACAGATCGCGCATTACCTGTTTGACGGTTTGGCCGGTAACCAGTGGCATAGTGTCTCTCCTATTCGGACGATTCCAGTTTGTGCGCCGATTCGACTATCAAGTCGTACACAGGGCGCGCGTCTTCAAGCGCGATTAGCCGGTAGCACTCGGGCCATCCGATCCAATCCGGCGGGACCGAAGGGTTCGTGAACGGCAGATATTTTAATTGATAAATCCGGTCACTGGGAGCGCGTAATTCTATATCGCGGTAGATGCGCCGGATGCGGAGTTGCGGAGTGTTCAGCCGGTCAAGCAGAACCGCCGCCATCTCCGGCTCTCTCAGTCCGGACACGATGATCACGCGTTGATTGGTGACGCCGTAAAACGTTTCCGACAGATAGGAATGGAAGACGATCGCCTCCGCGATCAAAACTCCGACCAGCACCGCCAGCAGAATTGAATTGGTGTCAGCACGCTCGGCAAGACCGGAGTCGAGCGGGATCGAACGCAACACGAGCGCGGCGATTCCAACCAGTATAATCGCGCCCGCGCGCCATCGAAGAGCGCTCGTATCATGCGGGCGTCCGCACCAGAGCAGCTCCTCGCGCGCGAGCAGATGCGGAGTGACGACGGCTGCCGCCTCAGGATCCATCGCTCACTTGACGATGCGGGCTGCGCGCAGCGCGGCGATTTTTTCGGCCGGGTAACCGAGGTACTCGCGGAGGATCTCGTCGGTGTGCTCGCCCAGCATCGGAGCGGCGCGGCCGATCGTGCCGGGGGTCGCGGAAAACTTCGTCAGCATTCCGGTTTGCTTCACGCGGCCCCATTGCGAATGAGACAACTCGGCGATCAGGTCGTTCGCGATGACCTGCGGATCGTCGAACAATTCACCTAAATGATTTACCCGCGTGGCCGGGATGGCGGATTTCTTCAAAGCTGCGAGAGCGTCATTGCGATTGAGCCTGGCAAATTGCTCCGCGAGCGCCGCCGCGAGCGAGCCCTCGTTCGGTTCCGCCGCGGCCGCATCCCAGTTGGCATTCGGCAGCCCCGGTAGAATAGTCCGTAGCGCGTTCCATTGAGTATCGTCGGTTAGCGAGATGAATAGCCATTCGCGGTCGCGGCAACCGTAGGCGCGCGAAAGCGCCGAGCGCCCGCGATTCTCAGCGCCGCCATTTTCCATGTCCGGCCGGCCCGGATAGAACGCAAACTCGCCGGCCTGAAAAGCCATCGCGGCTTGCAACAGCGAGGTCTCGCATAACTGGCCGCGTCCGGTAAGTTCGCGCGCACGCAGCGCGAGCACGCATCCAAACGCGGAGAGCATCGCGGCGCCGTAGTCGCAAATGGCGCAAGTCAGATACACCGGATGCCCGTGATGGCCGCCCTGCGCCGCCATCACGCCCGAACGCGCCTGCAACAGCGGATCGAAGCCGGGCTGGTTGTGCTCGGGTCCGCGATTTCCGAACCCGTTGATCGACATATAGATGATGCGAGGGTTGCGCGCCGCCAGGCTTTCGTAATCGAAGCCGAACTTGCGCATCCGGCCCGGCCGCAGATTCTCGACCACGATGTCGGCCTTGTCCGCGAGCCCATCGATGATTTCGCGGCCTTCTTCGGTCGCAAGATTGACGGAGATACCGCGCTTGCCCTGGTTCCAGCCGAGGAAGCCGAAACCGAAATTGCGAAACGAATCGCCCTCGAGGCTTTCGATCTTGATGACCTCGGCGCCGAGTTGCGCGAGTATCATCGGACCGTACGAACCCGCGATGTAGCTGGCGAAGTCGAGCACGATGACGCCATCGAGCGGAGGCTGTCCGGCCGTGCGCAGGTCCTTTTCCGGCGGTGCGTCGCGCTTTGGCTCTGCAAGCCATTGCAGCGCCGCACGATCGTTGCCGGCCTTGGGAGCAGGGCCCGTGATTTCGCCGGGAGTGTCGCTCAGGAACAACGGCAGGCCCATCTGAATCATGCGGCCGAGAGCGGGGTCGTCGATTTCATTGCGCATCGCGAGCGCGCGCGTCTGTGGGTGATCGATGAAGTCGTGGCGGGTCATCACCGGGGCGCACGGAACGTCGTATTCGCGCAGGATGCCCAGCCATTCGTCGCGGGTCCGCGTGCGGATGATTGGCTCGATGATGTCTTTGAGCGGCTCCCAGTACCAGGGCGCGATCCCCCACGGCGCATTTTCGAACCGCGGGTCACTGACCAGATCGGGGCGATCGATTGCGATCGCGAACTTGCCCCAGAAGGTCGCGTTGCCGCATGCGACAAACAGGTATTTGCCGTCGGCGGCCTCGAACAAACGATAAACCGGAATCGGGCCGAGAGGGTCCAGCGGCCCGTCATAGAGGGTGGTCAATGCCTCGTGACGCAGGATTGCGCCGGTCTGGAGCGAGAACGCGCCGGCCAGAATCGAGACTTCGACCGCGTCACCCGCTCTATTGGCGCCACGCGCCAGAATCGCGGCGACGGCCGCAGTCGCCGCCATCACGCCCGCCGAATAACTCGCCGCCGGGAAAACCAGCGCGACGGGATTGCCGCTGCGCGCCCACTGGCTCCCGGTGATTCCGCCGCGGGCAGCGACCAGGTCGTCGTTGGCGTCGAAGTCGGCGTCGGGGCCACGGCTGCCCAGCGGAGGCACGCTGAGCGCAATCGCGCGCGGATTAATCCGGCGAATCGATTCGGGATCGAGGTTCAGTTGTTTCAGCCGGGCCGGCGTGAAGCCGGTGACGACGATATCGGCCCACCGAATCAGGTCCGCAATTCGGGCCTGCGATGCGTGATCGTCGAGGTCCAGCTCGAGCGCGCGCTTGGAGCGGTTGAGGACGTGGAAGTGCGGCGTGCCGCGCTCGCGTGAACCGCCCGGTGGCTCGATCTTGATGGCGTGCGCGCCGTTTTCCGCCAGCAGCATCGTGGCGTATGCGGCGCCCATGTTAGAGTCGAATTCAACGATATTGATTCCGTCGAGTGATTTACCCATTGAAGATTGCCAAGCGCCGTTTTTGGGAATTGGATTGTCGTTGAGTGGCGGCGCGAAAAGCAAACGATCGCGCCAAAGCGCGATTATGCGCGGGAATCCGGTTCCAGGCGGATGAATTCAACCCACGGACACGCCGGGTTCATCCTCCCTTAATGTCCGATGCATAGCTTCTTTCGGCGCACCCGGATCCGCGCAACGGACACGACTAACTTCGAGGCAAGTTCAAAAGATGCTCAAACGACGACTAAGCCTGGCATTTTTCATAGTCCTGGCGATCGCAGGGATCGGCCGCTCCGGATTTGCCGACATGTTAATCAACGGCGCCGGTGCCACGTTCCCGTACCCGATCTATTCCAAGTGGTTCGACGTTTACGAGAAAGAAAATCCGGGCATCAAGTTCAACTACCAATCGATCGGTTCGGGCGGCGGCATCCGGATGCTCTCGAATCGCACCGTCGATCTTGGTGCGAGCGACGCTCCGATGACCGATCAACAGCTTTCTGAAGCACCCGGAAAAATTCTGCACTTTCCCTCGGTGATGGGCGCGGACGTGGTCGCGTACAACCTGCCCGGATTTACCGGCACGCTGCGCCTGACGGGTCCGGTAATCGCGGATATTTTCTCGGGCAAAATAACCAAGTGGGATGACGACAAGATCAAGGCGCTGAATCCGGGCGCGGCAATCCCGTCGCAGGACATCGTCGTATGCCATCGCTCGGACGGCAGCGGCACGACGTATATATTCGTCGATTACTTGTCGAAGGTCAGCCCAAGCTGGGCGTCGGACGTGGGTAAAGGAACCTCGGTCAAGTGGCCGACCGGACTCGGCGGCAAGGGCAACGAGGGCGTGACGGCGCTGGTTCAGCAAACGCCCGGCGCAATCGGGTACGTCGAGCTGATCTACGCGCTCAACAATCACATTCCGTACGCCGTATTGCAGAACAAGGCGGGCAATTGGGTGCAGGCGAGCCTCGATGGCGTTACCGCGGCGGCGTCGTCGGCGGCGGGCAATATGCCGGCCGACTTCCGCGTGTCAATCACCGACGCACCGGGCGCGGATGCGTATCCGATCTCGTCGTTCACGTGGCTACTCGTTTATCAGAAGCAGACCAACAAGGATGTCGGCGAGCACATCGTGAAGTTCCTGCACTGGGCGCTGACAGACGGACAGAAGTACGCGCCGGATCTCAAGTACGCGCCGCTGCCGGCCGAAGTCGTGCAGAAAGAGACGGAACAGATTCAGCAGATTCAGATTCCGTAACGGGATAGTCGCAGGCACAGAGAGGCGCGGGCGTCGGGGGCAATCGCGGGCATCGCAACTTGCGGCGCGCGGCGTGGTAGGATCCCGCTTGACGTGGCCGACAAGGTAATTTACCTGCGCGAAAAGCCGGTGTCGTTGTCGCCGGCCGACGAGCGCAACTTCAAGATCAAGTACGCCGAGCTGCTGAATCCCGCGCAGTTAGCCGCCGTGACGCATCGCGACGGCCCGCTGCTGGTCGTAGCGGGGGCGGGATCGGGCAAGACTCGCACGCTGATCTATCGTGTCGCCCGGCTGATCGAGAGCGGCGTGCCGCCGGGTGCGATCTTGCTGCTGACGTTTACGCGTCGCGCGGCGCAGGAGATGCTGCGTCGCGCCGAGCAGTTGGTGGGGGATCGCGCGGGCGCCGTCGCGGGCGGTACGTTTCATTCCTTCGCCAACAATGTTTTGCGCCGGATGGGCGCGCCGATCGGCCTCAAGCCCAACTTCACCATACTGGATCGCTCCGACATGGAGGATGTGGTCAATCTGTTGAGGACGCGGATGGGACTGGCGTCGCGCGAGCGCCGGTTTCCGAAGAAAGGCACGATTGCCGAGGCGATCAGCATGGCGCGCAACAAGCGGCGCGCGCTCGAAGAGGAAATCGAGATCGATTTTCCGCATCTCGGTGAGCATCAGACCGAAATTCTCGAACTCGCGAAAAATTACGAGAGCTACAAGCGCGAGCGCGGCCTGCTCGACTACGACGACCTGCTGTATCGGCTCGCCGAGTTGCTCGAACAGCATGAGAATGTGCGTCGCCGGCTGTCGGACAGCTATCGTTACATCATGATCGACGAGTACCAGGACACCAATCTGATTCAGGCCGACCTGGTGCGCCTGCTCGCGATGAATCATCGCAACGTGATGGCGGTTGGCGACGATGCGCAGTCGATCTATTCGTTTCGCGGCGCCAACTTCCGCAACATCATGGATTTTCCCGCGATTTTTCCCGGCGCGAAGATCGTGAAGCTCGAAGAGAACTACCGCTCGATCCAGGGAATCCTCGATGTCGCCAACGACGTGATTTCACGCGCCGGCGAGAAGTACACCAAGGCGCTGTTCACGCAGCGCGAGGGTGGCTTTCGGCCTTTCCTGGTGCGCGCGCAGGACGAACACATGCAGTCGCGGTTTGTCGCCCAGCGCATCCTGGAGCTGCGCGAAGAGGGGGTCGAACTCGGCCAGATCGCGGTGCTGTTCCGCTCCAGTTTTCACTCCTTCGATCTGGAACTCGAACTGCAGCGCCGCGACATCCCGTTCATCAAGCGCGGCGGATTCAAGTTTATCGAAACCGCGCACATCAAGGACGTGCTGGCGCATCTGCGCGTCATCGCGAATCCGGCGGACGCCGTGTCGTGGTTGCGCGTACTCACGCTGGTCAAGGGAATCGGTCATCGCACTGCAGAGCGGACGATCGACGCGCTCATCGCAGCCGACGATCCGGCGGCCGCGGTTGCGAAACTTGCCGACCAGGCCCGCGGCGGCGCAGATGGCGGCCTCAAGCGGCTTGCCGCGCTGCTGGCGGAATTGCGGGATGTCCAAAAGCGGCCACCCGAGCAAATCGCGATGACGCTCGAATACTATCTGCCGGTGATGCGCGAGGCGTACGCCGACGATTATCCCAAGCGCGAGCGCGACCTCGAACATTTCCAGAATCTTACCGAGCGCTACAAGAGCCTCGAACAGATGCTGGCCGACATGGCGCTCGAGCCGCCCAACGATTCACTCGACGGCATGCTCGCGACGGATTCCGATGACGAACGCCTCACGCTCAGCACGATTCACTCCGCCAAGGGACTCGAATGGAAAGTCGTGTTCCTGATCTGGGCGGCAGACGGACGCTTCCCGGGACCGCAAAGCGTGGGCGATGACGAAATGGAGGAGGAGCGCCGCCTGATGTACGTCGCGAGCACGCGCGCGCGCGACGAGCTGTACCTGTCGTATCCGATACATATGTTCGACCGCAGCTTCGGCTTCGTGATGGGTCGGGTGTCGCGCTTTCTGGAAGACGTGCCGGCAGAGCTGCTGCAGACCGCGACGTTGCAGGAGTCCGAATGAGCATTTCATACCAGATGTGGAGTTTTGGGGCCTCTCGGCTACCATCGGTAGTTTCGTTCCGTCAAAATTAATATTCGCAGGAAGCGGGCGGCGCACGATTTCGGGCGAGCCTGGCGAGTAGCGGTATCCAGGCGGTTGAGCATGCCGGATGGGTAGCATAGAAAATCCGCCGGGGTCAGGCTGAATAGTTCACCCCCGCATGTTCGATCGCAGCTTCGGCTTCGTGATGGGTCGGGTGTCGCGCTTTCTGGAAGACGTGCCGGCAGAGCTGCTGCAGACCGCGACGTTGCAGGAGTCCGAAGAGCCGTAGGCAGCCTTACGCCTTACCTGCCAATCCCGTTTTAAACAGGGCTGGACTATCACCCTGAACTGGCAGGAGCACTCCCTGAAATTGCCCCAAAGGGTTCTCGTCGAACCCGAATCACCTTGACAAAGACGATCAAATAGCGAACATAGACTTCCGTATGGCTATCGGCTTAAATCGCTTGATTGATCGTCGTCCGAGGCGATACACACGACCATCTCCGTTTGTATGGCAGAAGCGAAATTCACCGACGAGGAAGTCTCGCATCTCGTGAACGAGCGAAAGCAACTTCCTAGACGCTGGGAACGGCGACTTTTGATTCTTCGACCTAAAGAAAAGACCTCACACAAGCGATCAGGATTGGTTGTAAGGGGTCAGACCGGAGAGTTTGAAATCAGAGTTCGACAGTGCACCGACTATCCCCTAGATTTTTCTGTCATCATTGCGTTTCGAAAGACAAATGAGAACAGCTTGTTCATTTTGAGGCGTTACAACGGACGTCATCCGGCACCGCATGTGAACAAACCACTGAATGGGCCGAAAGAGTCGCTTCCCGGGTTTCATATTCACATGGCTACTGAAGAAGCTCAAAGACATGGGCGAGATGAAGAAGCATATGCGGTTGGAACGTCGGACTATACGGATGTGTTTAGTGCTATCGATCTCGCACTGAAAGATTGCAATTTCGACAAACCGCCGATCGAGCCTGACAAAAACCCTGACCAATCCGATTTCTGGCGCGGCAATGGCTGAAGCTGAGAAAACAATGGAAAGCTCTGAAGCGATCGAGCGCGACTTCAAAGCCAAAGTCGCCGACGAGCTGCGAATCGTGTCTGAAGGAATAAACCGGTTCGTTGTTGTCACGCCTATGACTTTCGGTGATGGAGACGGGTTGCCAATCGTACTTAGAAAACGCAACGACGGCTGGTATCTGACAGACGAGGCACATACTTTTCTCCAGCTATCGTATCGGCTATCCGATGAAGAGCTAGACGAACCTCCTCGCAAAGAGTTGATTGACCGTATCCTGTCGAGCTTTGAAATAGAAAACAAGAATGGCGAATTGATCCTTCCGATCCCCGACCATCGATTTGGCGACGCCTTGTATACGTTTATACAAGCTCTGCTGAAAATCGACGACATTCGTTATCTTTCAAAGGAAAGAGTTCAATCGACCTTTCTTCAGGACGTTAGAAGTTATCTTGAGAAAATTGTAACCCCTCAACGCATCACGGCCAATTGGCACGACCCTGAGAGAGATCGACCAGGAATATATCCAGTTGACTATCGCGTAAACGGAATGAAAACGCCGATCTTTATCTTCGCAATAAATTCGGAACACAAGGCAGATATCGCCACGATCAGTCTTCTTAAATTCGAGCAATGGAAACTGAATTACAAGAGCGTAGGTATTTTTGATGAGATGGAAAACTTCAATCAGCGTACGATTGCTCGTTTCGTAGATGCATGCGGGAAAGCGTATTCAACTCTAGACGTAGCGAAGGAAAGTCTTCCGAGATTCGTACCGGAGCTTCTGTCAAGTGACGGTTAGCGGCCTCGCGGTTCTAGTCGAATCGTAACGCAGCTTGCTAAGCTCGGCTGCTTACACGGGCCGAAGAACCCTCGCCTCTGCCTTGAAAGCTGCACCTCAACCACTTCGTGTTTCATCCATGAGCGCCTTCTCATTGGCTTCGTGATGGGCCGGGTGTGGCGCTTTCTGGAAGATGTGCCGGCAGTGGCGTGCTCCCCAATTTCCAGCCAATCATAAGTAGAGACCGCCGGCAGTTTGGCCCTCTTCGGGCGGTTGCGTTTGGCGTGCTCCCCAATTTCCAGCCAATCATAAGTAGAATCCGCCGGTTGTTTCGCCCTCCTGAGGCGGTTGCGTTTCCTGTTCTTTAAGCGCTGCGAACTCGGCCGGTGTCAAGGCGCCGAGACTGCCGTGCGGTCGCAGGTGATTGTAGTCGTGACGCCATGCCTCGATCGTTTCGCGCGCCTCGGCGA
>NZ_JBEKBF010000013.1:0-95000 GCF_050015535.1 Binatus soli (SeqCode)
CCACCACCGGCTACTCGACTGCGACTTCGGCGGCCATGACCAGCGCCCCGCCCTACTCGCCGGCGTCCGCACGATTCGTTACCACCGGGCCTGCCGCCCCGCTCGATCCCGGCGCCGGCAAAGTCTCGGCAGCACCAGCGGCCGGCGGCGCCGGCTTCGCCGCCTCGTCAAGCGCGCTCGACACATCCAAGGCCAGCGTCGCCGCAGGCATTACCCCCGGCATCGACCCCTAACCAACGCAGCGGGAAGGGATCTCTTCCCGCTGGTTGCGCGCCGCAGTCCTCTCTGAACATTCTCGATCCCGGATGGCCAGGCAAATCGGTCCCGTTCAGGCCCGAATCGAATACACGGGCATAACCACCGTCACTGCGGCGTTGCGTGCGATGCCGTTGGAACGGGCGGTGCGCGCGGGCGCGCGGCTGGGAGGATGGGCGATGAATTTCGATCGTCCGAACCGGCCGATCGCGCTCAAAAACCTCGAGATCGCTTTCCCCGAGATGACCCCGGCGGCCCGCCTGGCAATCCTGCGCAAGATGTATCGCAGTTGGGGCCGCGTGCTTGCCGAATGGACCCACTTGCCCGAACTCAGCCGCGCCAACATCGAGCAGGTCGTCACCTACGAGGACAAGGAAAATTGGGACGAGGCGGAGCGACGCTCCAACGGCCG
This sequence comes from Binatus soli (SeqCode), assembly GCF_050015535.1. Taxonomy (NCBI): domain Bacteria; phylum Candidatus Binatota; class Binatia (SeqCode); order Binatales (SeqCode); family Binataceae (SeqCode); genus Binatus (SeqCode); species Binatus soli (SeqCode). Next base: position 668 of record NZ_JBEKBF010000013.1, read on the forward strand.
CGGCATATTGGTGCTGACGGCCCACTACGGAAATTTCGAGCTCCTGCCGATAGCCCACTCCATCTACGGCTACCACCTCGCCATGGTTCATCGTCCGCTGCGCAATCCGCTGATCGACGCCGCCGTTTGCGCTGAGCGAGTCCGCCACGGGAACAGACTCATCGCGCGCAAGGCGGGCGCGCGCGAGATGATGCGGATGTTGCGGCAGAACTGGATGATCGCACTCGCGCTCGACCTCGACGTGCGCAAGGGCGTGTTTGTCGATTTTTTCGGGATGCCAGCCTCCACCAGCGACGGCATGGCGCGGCTGTCGATCGCCACGGGCGCGCCCGTGCTGCCGGCGTTCATGGTGCGCGAGGGCGACACGATTCATAACAAGATTAAAATTCTGCCCGCCATCTACGCCGAGAAGACCCGCAACCGCGAGGCTGCCGTGCGCGAGTACACGCAGCGCTACACCGACACGATCGAGCAGATGATCCGCGAGCATCCCGATCATTGGAACTGGATTCACCGTCGCTGGAAAACCCGCCCGCCCGGCGAACCCCGCTTCTACTAGATGGAGATCGCTATTCAGATTGTTCCCCTTCCCACGCGGAAAGGGGTTAGAGGTTGGGTGTGGAGTTGCAACAGGTTGTCCCTCGGAAAGCGAGAGATAGGAGTGTGGCCGCCGAAAGCAAGGTTGGCGAACACTCGGAACGGCCTATGCTAAGTCACTAGGACAATAGCCCTGGTTCCTTGCAAGCCGCCTCAGTTATCGCGCCGTCCTAACTGCTCCGCCGGGCTTTCCCGCCGGGTGCCGCAACCATCATCTTGATAAGCTCTTCCGTGATCCTCGGCTCCAGTCCCTCGGTGTGGCCCTTATCAAGGCGCACGACGTCGGCGATCAGGCGTCCGTCTCGAGCTTTGGGATAGAGATATACCTGAGCCGTGCCCGGTCGGGGCGACAGACCCCAGGCTGGGGTCGATTTCCCTTCGCGGATGGTGTCATAGATTTGGCCGGGCTCGTCATCGACCACATCGGCCAACCTCACCCGTGGGCCGGCCCCGTATTTGTCAGCCCATGGCGAAGTCGATGGCAGGGCGACCATCTCATGCTCGCCCGTCGCGAAGATAAAGGAGATGTCACAGTCAGGCGGCGAGGCGCGGCCTGGGCGGGGTGTGTCGCCCCCCTGGGACGGCATCGGGGGCAGTGGCCCGCGCACTGGGACGAAGAAGGATGCTGGAAGCTCGATCGGCCCGATCCGCCCGCCAGAGAGGCTGAGCCAGCCGTCGACTCGGTGCTTGAAGAAGTCGTCACCGAGCAGGCGGTTCGCCGTCATGCCGCCTTGGGAATGGCCAATGATCCAGAACGAGGCGATGTTGTCCTTCCCATACCTGTCGAACACATAGTTCACAATGTTGCGCAGATGGGCGTCATCCGCCTCTCCCAGCCAGTGCCGCACCGGCTCCTTGGTGGCCGCAGATGGCGTGGCGATAACCAGGCGATACCTCTCTTTGTATTGGAAAGCCGGGAAGTAGGCGCGCTGCCATGCGCCGACCGAACCGCCCCCGTGCAGGCTCAAGAGGAACACCACCTTGTCGCCAGGCTGAAGATCGTCTGGATCGTCAAGATAGAACTTGCGACCGGTCTTTTTGTCCACCGCGCTGATGCTGCCCACGCTCGTTTCTCCCAACACGCCGATTTAAGCCGGGATTTCCGTTTAACTCTCCGATTTCAACTCGCCTTGTAGTCTTAAGCGGCCTCCCCGGCAAGGACTTAGCCCGGTTTGATCCACGGTTTTTCCATCGTCAACGCAAGCGTGAGCGGTCTCACTCATGACATTAGCCTTCCGTTAATCCAGCATAGCGGATCAACTGGCGGATGTAAGCGCGCATTTCTTTCCGATTCTTGCGGCCCGGACGAACCAGCAGGTGATACATGATCGCGCCGCCGATCATGTCCAGCAAAATCTCCGAATCGGTTCGTTTTGGAATCGCGCCACGCTCGCGTGCCCGACCGATGATCTCGGCGACCATCCTGCGCCGCGGGATCAAATAGGTGTTCCAATAAACTGACATCAGCTTCGGAGAGTCAGGCACCGAGCCGACTAGTTTTGCGACCGTCTTGAGATAATCGCGCCTGGTAACCATCTCGGAGAGCGCGTTAATCAGTTCGTCGGCCATCCGCTTCGGCGCAACACCGGCCGCCGCCGTCAAAGATCGCTCCGGGGCTTCCCTGGCCACTTCCATCGCTTGAGCGAGTAGGTCCTCCCTACCGGACCAGCGGCGGTAAATGGTCGTCCGCGCAACACCGGCCCGTCTCGCAATCTGCTCGAAGCTCGCGCCCTCGATGCCGTGCTCGACGAAGAGTTCCAGCGCCGCGCGCAAGATGGCCTTGTCGGTGGCCGGATCGCGCGGCCGCCCACGGCCGGCCTTGGCTTGGCGTCGCGCGGTATTCACATCGCTCAGGTGTTAATCCGAAGCTTGCGAAACATCCTCATCCGGCGAAGGCTTATCCAATAGATCAAGCGCGGGGACGCGCGATACACGCGCCATATCCATCGAACCGCCGCCGGAAAGACGATCAGAGCCTGGTTACGGGACACTCCGCGCAGGATCGCGCGCGCGGCATCTTCAGCACTCATCTGGCGGATTGGAAAATGAGATAGCCGGCTTACCCGGACCACCTCATCATGCGGCATGTTCATAACGACCATGTTCTCATAGACGCTCGTCTTCATGTCGCCCGGACAAACGGCGCTCACCTTCACTCCCAAGTCAGCTCCTTCAAATCGCATAGAGAGCGAGAGCCCGACTATCCCGTGCTTGCAGGTGCAGTAGGATGAGTTGCCGGGCTGCGGAATCAGGCCGCTGGCGGAGGAAATGTTGACGATGTGCCCGTGGCCCTGTTTCGCCATGACTTGATACGCGTCGATCGTCCCATAGACGACGCCGAGCAGGTTTACGCCGAGGACGCGGTCCCACTGTTCCGCGGAGATGTCGCGCGCATCGCCGCCGATAAAGATCGCTGCATTGTTGAAGATGTAATCGAGGCGTCCGAATTCGGCGACCGTCGTTGCAATCAGACGCGCAACGTCTTCTTGCCTGGAAACGTCAACCTGCACCGCGCGAGCTTGTGCGCCGCTCTGTGCAATACGGGAAGTCACCTGTTTGGCGGCATTGTCGTCGATGTCCGCGACGACGACGATCGACCCTCGCCGCGCCAGCTCCTCGCAGAGGGCCTGTCCCAGGCCCATGCCGCCACCCGTGACGATCGCGACTTTGTTCTCAAACTGTTCCATCCGGCTATATACGATACATACCTGTATCGATATTGTCCATCGGATTGCACACCCCAATCGCACCGGCGCGATCGAATCCTACGAAGCGACCGCCTCGCTCAGCGCCATCAGGCATACGCCGGTCGCGAACGGCGCGGTCCCGATTTCGATCGAATTGTAAAAGGTAAAGTCGCCCGGCGGTGTTTGCTGCGACACGCCCGTGAACGCGCCGTGCGAGTCGGTCTTCGCGCAAATCGCGCCAAGCGCGCGCGAGTAGGCCTCGCGCGCGCGCGCCTCGTCGAGACCGCTCAGCCGGGTCCGAATCGCGCGGCCCAGCGCGAGCGCGAATCCGGCCGCCGCCGACGCCTCGAGGTACGAATCGTCGCGATCGATCACGGTGTGCCACAGGCCGGACTCGTCCTGCAACGACGCGACTTTATTGAGCTGGAGCGCCAGCGCCTCGCGTATCTTGTCAACCTTTGCAGCAAGCGGTTGAAACTGGCCGGCCGCCTCGATTTCCGCGATCACTTGCGGCGCCGCGATCGAAAACCAGCTGTTGCCGCGCGCCCACAGACACGGCGAATGCGACTTTCGGTCAACGTATGCGACATGCCAGAAAAGTCCGCTGCCCGGGTCGATCAGATGATCGCGATGAACGATCATCTGATCCGCCGCGCGCTCGATCATCGCGGCGTCGCCCGAGATTCGGCCGAGCAATGCTAAAGCGGGCGCGGTGAAGTAGCAGACGTCGATCCACACTTCGAGCGCCGGTGGATGCGGGATGAAAGCGCCGTCGGGGGTTCGCGCGGCTGAATTTTCCATGAAGCCGACGATCGCGCGCGCATATTCCAGGTAGCGCGGATCGCCCGTCTTCAGGTGCAGGTCGAGCGCCGGGAGCGCTTCGGCCGCCCAGAACCAGAACCATCCGTTGGTGCGCGGACCCGCCGCGAGCTTTGGCGCGAACCATCGCTCGGCCGCCTCGGCGGGGGCGTTGGTCCCGAGCGCGCGCGCGGCGTATACGAGGCCGTCGCACAGAATCGCGTCGCCCCAATGAGGCTGCTTGGCGAGCAACTCGCGGCTGGCGCTCGCGGCCAGGCGCTCGAGCGCGCGGCTTAGTTCGTCGATTCTAATCTCGGCGGTATCCATTGCATCGCGCGGTCTCCACAGCCGGCGGCGCGGGAGATATACTTGCGCAGAGACTGCACCGATGGCGCTTATCAAGTCAAAGACTCCGAAGATCAAAGGGCTTCACGAAGTGGGGCGCTACGCCGTCGGCGTGCAATGGGTTGACGGTCACGACAGCATTTTCCCGCTGGAAAATTTGCGCCGCGGATGTCCGTGCGACGCGTGCAAGGGCAGCGTGAACGGCGACGTGCCGCCCGCCAGCCTCCGCATGCGGCAGCTTTCGCGGCTGGGCGAAGCGGCGGTGTTTATCGGATGGGTTGACGGCCACGAGACCATCTACACGATGCCCCAACTCAGGAATCTCTGCCGATGCGCATATTGCGTGGCGGAGCCCGAGCGTCCGATCACTGGCGGCTAGTGCGTCGTGCTTGCCGGCGGTTGTTGCGGATGCTTGACGATACTGCCGCGGCCGCTTGGGCCGCCGTTGAGTGCGTCGAGATTTACCTGCGCGACTCTCAGATTGGGATTGAGCTTGAGGGCCTTCTCCCACGCTTCTTCGGCTTCGCCGAAGCGCTGCAAATCGTTCAGCGCCATGCCCTTGGCGTTGTAAAGCCGCGCGTTGCGAGGGTCCTTGATTATTCCGGCGTTGGCCGCGAGCAGCCCATCCTCAGGGTCGCCGACGCGCAGATACACGTCGGCCAGCTCGATGAAGTTGCTGCCTGACGGATTCAGCTCGGTCGCCGTGCGGTACATGCCGATCGCACTATCGCCGTCGCGCAGCACGCCGTAGCAGAAGCCGAGGTCCACGTACGCTGAGTCGTTCCGAGGATCGATGCGCAGCGCCTCATGCAGCTTGTCCATCGCCTGATGAATTTTTTTGGTATCGACGGGATCCTCCCGGCCCGCCTGCATGATCAGCTTTTCCGCCTCGGTAACAACCGCGTCGGATGCGGCGCGTTTGTCGCCGGCCGCGTAGCTCGAAGCTGCGATCGCCAGGACTCCCAATGCGGCGATCGCGATGGCGAGAATCAAAACCGGATTCAATCGCGAGTTGCCGTGCAATCGATAAACCATGCTCACGCCACCATTCACCCCGATGCCAATGATAACAGGTGCTGCGTACAAATTGGCAAGATTGAGCACCCGCGCGCCTCGCGGCGGTCAGCGTTCTTCGCCGAACAGGAATATCGAGACCGCGATCATCGCGAACATGAAATTCGGAATCCACGCGGCGATCACCGCGGGCAGCAGCCCCGAACGGCCCAGCGCGGACGTGATTCCGAGCGAGGTCCAGTAGGCGAAGCCGATCACGATTGCCAACCCGAAGCTGCGGCCCAGACTCAGGTTGCGTGGCAACGGATCGAGGCTGAGCGCCATTCCGAGCGCGGCCATTATCAGGCACGCCAGCGGCATCGCGTACTTCAGATCGCGATCGACTACGTAGCCGCCCGGGTCGAGTCCCTTGCTGCGGAGATCCGCGATGTAGCGGTCGAGTTCCCACAAGCTGAACTCCTCCGGGTCGAAGCGCAGCAGCCCGAAATCGGCCGGAGTCAGTCCAAGCTCGAGGCGCGTGGCGTCAGTTTTGGTCACCGTGCCGCCCTCGGCGATCTGGAACGAGTTCAACCCGCTCTCGACCCATTCGTGGCCGTTCCATTTCGCGCGCGCCGCATGCTCTAGGTCCTTGAGTCCGAAAGCGTCGTCGAGTTGGTAGTGGGTAATTCCGTCGAGCTGCGCGGTTTCCTTGTCGTAGCTGTCGACCGAAATAAATCCGTCGCGCACGCGCACCCAGATGCGCCGGTTGGCGAATACCGCCTTGAGCTGGTGCTTCTTGAGTTCCACCGAGTAGATATACTTTGCCTGGCGCGTCGCGGCGGGAACCACTGTTTCGCTGATGAAAAAATCAAAACCCGAAATCAACACCGCGACTATCAGCACCGGCGCCGCCATCTCGAGCCGGCTGATGCCGAGTTGCTGGCAGGCCAGCACCTCTCCCGATCGATTGAGCAGCGCGAAGCCGAGCAACACGCCGGCCAGACTCGCCACCGGCAAAACCTGCGAGACGATCAGCGGCAGCTTGAGCGCGAAGTACTCGAGGCCCAACAACCCCAGCCCGCCGTAGCGGATCAAATCGTCGAATCGATCGAACATGTCGCCGAGCAGATAGGCCGCCGTGAAAGCCGCCAGGCAAACCATGAACGGGCCGAAGAACTGGCCCGCGATGAAGCGGTCCATCACCGGCGAAAGGCGGGGTTGAAGTTTCATGCGGCTTGCCTGCTGCGTTCGAAGCGCTCGACGAGATCCCAGATGATGTCGCCGGGGCCGCGGCCCTGGTCGCCCTTGTCAGATGCGGCGCGATAGAAGAACCAGAACGCCAGCGCCATGAATACGATGTCGGGGATGCTCATCGCGGCCCACGCGTCGAGCTTGCCGCGCTGCGCCAGCGTCTCGCCCACGCGCATCAGTGAGTAATAGAGAAAGAACAGCGCGACGCTGACGCCGAAGCGCTCCGAATGGCCGCCGCGCGCCGGTTTGAGCCCAAGCGAGATACCCAGCAGTGCGAACAGCATCGTGGCGAACGGGACGGTAAACTTGCCCGCCCGCTCGGTCTCGGCGGCGTAGTCCGGTTTCCCTTTGGCGCGCGCCGTCTCGATGTCGGCGCGCAGTGCCGAGTACGTCATTTCGCCCGGATCCTGCTCGCTGACGCCGAGCGCCGACTCGGGGCTGACGCTGAGATCGTAGGTCTTGAAGCTGGTCACGTGAGTCGCGTTGCTGGCGGGCTCGGCGCCGAAGATCGAACCGTCGGACAGCCGCAGAGTGATCGACTTTTGCTGCGCGTCGGGCAGCATCATTCCATGCTTGGCGATTATCGTGTTCTGGTTGTGCGGATCGCGCGCGTCCGAGATCATGACGCCCTTCAAACTGGAATCGGTATCGGACATCTCGTCAACATAAACGACCAGGCCGGGGAAATTGCTGTTGAAGACTTTTTCCTTCAGCCCGGCGCTGGTCCGGGTCTGGCTGAGTTCGTAAAGCTTGTTGCGCAGATTAGAATTCGCCCACGGCCTCAGCGAGAACGCGAAGTAGCTCGAAAGCGCGTACACGCCCAGCGCCACCATCATCACGGGCACCGCCAGCCGATACAGGCTGATGCCGCAGGCGCGCGCCGCGGTCATCTCCTGGTCGCTCGACATCCGCCCGAATCCCATCAGCACTCCGAGCAGCACCGCCATCGGAAACGTGAGTTCCAAAAAGGCCGGCATGATGTAGCCCATGATCCCCATCACCTCGCCGAGGCTGACGCCGTGATTGACGACCATGTCCATCAGCTTCAGCAACTTGCCCGTGACCAGCGCGAAGGTCAGCAGGCCGACGTCGACCGCGAACGGCGCCAGCACTTCGCGCGCGACGTAGCGGTCGATAATGGCGAATCCCGGGATTGCTAGTCTCATTGTTTGATCCCTGCCGCCGGCAAGGGGTCGCCTTCAAGCTTAGACATCCCGGCGCGCGATTGAAACTTGCGATTCGATTTTCTTCTCCCGCAGGCCGCGACAGCTACTTGCGCGGCGCTCTGATAGTATCGCCCCCGATGAGAGACTTTCGCGACAAGGGCCGCAATCCCCGCTTCAACCGCAACGCGCCGAGTCCGCCGCGCCGGGATTCGCCCGCGTCCATCGCCAAACCTGTCGCGGCGCCGGCTTCGGGCCACGACTATCGGCGTGCGGATGCGGGCGAGCGCGAGATTCGGCGCGCAAGCGGCAACGACCGCGAAATAGTTTATGGCGTCGAACCAATCCGCGAGTTGGTCGCTGCGGCGCCCGCCTCGATTCGAGTGCTCTACGTGAAATCCGGCGACGAGCGGCGCTTCGCGGCTGAGATCGATCTCGTCAGAACCGGCGGAGGCCGCGTCGAATTCGCCGATGAAGCCGGATTGGAGCGATTGGCGGGACCGGCCGCCCGCCATCAGGGGATTGCAGCCCTGATGCGCGAGTACGAGTACACGCCGCTCGAGCAGATTCTCGCCGAGCAGCACGATCCGATCGTGCTGGTGGACGGCGTCACCGATCCGCGCAACCTGGGCGCCCTGATGCGCTCGGCGGAAGGCGCCGGCGTCGGTGCGATCGTTCTCGCCAAGGACCGAACCGCCGCCATCACGCCCGCGGCGGTTAAGTCGTCGGCCGGTGCGTGGATACATCTGAAGATCGCGCGATGCGGTAACGTCGCGCGCACGATCGAGCAGCTCAAAGAGGCGGGCTACTGGACCGCGGCGCTCGCACCCGGCGGCGATACGTCGATCTACGCGCTCGACACCTCGCGCAAGCTCGCGATCATCGTCGGCTCCGAGGGGCGCGGCGTTCGCGACATCGTGAAGAAGGGTGCGGATTTTGTCGTGGACATCCCGATGCGCGGGAAAGTCGGCTCGCTCAACGTGTCGGTCGCCGCCGCAGTGGCGCTATTCGAAATCGCCCGCCGCCGCTCCGCCGCGAAGCAGGCGGGTTAGCGCCTGAGTCGTTATCGACATTGCTGATGTCGGGCGAGACCGGCCGGCGCGGCCAATAGACCGCGCCGGTTCGGAGAATTACGGGTTACCCCAAGAACCCGCAGCAGTCGTACTACCGGAGTTGAATTCAAGGCCGCCCTGGGTAGTCGTGCCCTCCTGGAGTTCGACCAGACGCGTGGTGCCGGTCGTGTCCTGAAGAGACAGGTACGACTCATTCGCTTGTTCTGATAACCCGGCGTTGGTGGTCAAGAAATTACCGACGGACGAAAGAGTGTCACCGGCGCCGTCCTGGCTGAAGAATCCGTTGAAGTTGCCAGGCGGATAGTAATCGATACCGTTGCGCAGGTTGCCGGATGAGTCGTACAACAGAGCGTAAGAGGCGGAATTGTCGGCCGCATTACCGATCAGCGATTCGTTATGACCGGCTCCGTCCTGGCTGAAGAATCCGTTGAAGTTGGTGGGTGGATAGTATTGGATCCCGTTGCGAAAGTTGCCGGACGAGTCGTACAGATAGGCGTAAGAACTGGAATTGTCGTACGCATTGCCGACCAGCGATTCGCTCGGTCCAGGATACGTCAGGCTACTTCCACTTCCTGTCGGTGTGTAGATTCCACTGTAGAATCCTACGAAGTCGGTGGTCGGATTCACCTGGATACCGGTGCGCCCAATCCCTGAGCTGTCGAAAAGTAGGATACCCGATGGAGTGGTCGTGCCGTCCAGGCTCGAGCCTAGTGTGAGGCGGGCGGTTTTGCCGTCGGCGCCAGCAACTCCCAGGCCAAATCCAGGGATGGCAGCCTTGGATCCGAACACCCCAAATCCACTGCGCTCAACCCCGTCACCTGAGGCGAGCGTGTTGCCGTCAAATCCCTCCAGGCCCGCCTCTGTACCGTCATCAGACACGCCGACCAACATGAATCGTTTTCCGTTGCTGTCGAAAAAGGTCAAGCTTCCGCCTCCGTCAGGGGCGGCTGTAAGCGTGGCGAGAACCTGGCTACTTTTGTTCACCAGGTTGAGTGTTTGCACGCTCGCAACTGGACTCAGCGAGCCGGCCGGACCTCTTGGCCCTGCCGGACCTGTTGGCCCTGCTGGACCTGTTGCCCCTGCTGGACCTGTTGCACCTTTTGCACCTGCTGGACCCTCGGGACCTGGTTTCCCTGTTGGACCTGCTGGTCCAGTAGTGTTCCACGTCAACAAAGTTTGAGTTGATTTGCACGCGCCCGTGAGCAGGATTGTGATTGCCCCTGATTTGGCGACGCACGCCTTGATCTCTGCCGCCGAAGCGACGTTCGGAAAAAATGCGACCGCGATATAACTGAGAAATGCAGCCGCAGCCATCACTTTGGACCCCACCCAACGCGACTCTCGACGTTTGCCTGACCAGACCTTGCAATTCATACGACCTCCCCGATCTCGTCGACGATGCCCGCCGAGTTTTCCGACGCGCACCACGCACGTCGAACCATCCCTAAGAGTTCACAGCCCGAAAAGTGCGAGTCTTTCCGGTATTGCTGCTGTTGACGAGATTAACGCGCTTTTCCTGCCGGACTAGCGGCAAATACCGCACGAAGGTACTGATGCGCCAGCCTTATGTCAAGAAAATTGCTTCCAACGGAGACAAATGAACCGGCCAGATGGTTCGATCGGCGCCATCGCAGCTTTCCGCAAGTTCCTAAGGCTGGCTACCTATCGCGATTTGCTCCTGGCGGTCTTTTTTGCCATCGGCCTGGCTTCGGTCGATTTGCGCTCGGCGAGACCGGGATACTTCTTGGCCAGCGCCTTCTTGATAGTGTTCACCCAGTTGGATTCGAACTCGTCCGCGATTTTTCTCATCCCGCCAACTTGCCGGCTGGCTTCCTTCATCTGCGCTTTCAGAAGCGCGGCTCCCTTGGCGAGATGCGGATGCATCCCATGCAGGTTGAGGTCGGTCAGCGTCTTGGCAATCAGCTTCAGTTCGCCCTTGATGCGGTCGGCGTAAACCCTGGCCCATTCGAGATCGATCAGGGTGCTGCTGGCAGGTGGCTTGAGTTTCGTCATGCCGAACACTGTCCCCGTCGACGCCCGCGATCGCAAGTACCGCGCTGTCACGTGCGGAACCACGAGGCTCAGTTTGCGCGCCGAAATTGTCGAACGCGACCTGCCGCGCCCGGCCGCCCGAATGCAAGAAGCAGACCCTGAAACGCCGTTCAGCTTGACAGTCGCGGCGGCGGCGAATAACTTTTCTTTCTTAACGTCGTTTGCCGATGTAGCTCAACGGTAGAGCACCTGATTTGTAATCAGGTGGTTGCGAGTTCGATTCTCGCCATCGGCTTGGTCGGCACAACAGCCTTGGGAGGAGAGGTTCCCGAGTGGCCAAAGGGAGCAGACTGTAAATCTGCCGGCTTATGCCTTCGGAGGTTCGAATCCTCCCCTCTCCACCAGTATGATAATGAGTTTGAAGGGGAGAGCGGGAATAGCTCAGTTGGTAGAGCGCGAGCCTTCCAAGCTCGGGGTCGCGGGTTCGAGTCCCGTTTCCCGCTCCAGATTTTCCATGACGGCGAGAGGCAACGAGTTTTGTGGATCTTTTTTCACTGAAAAATTCCGGTTGAGCAGTGCACGAATGCCCATGTAGCTCAGTCGGTAGAGCACTTCCTTGGTAAGGAAGAGGTCACGGGTTCGAATCCCGTCGTGGGCTTTCCAAATTTGCGCCGGCTAAGCGGCGGAAAAGTTTTTCGAGGCGGACAACAATGAGAGATCTGATTTCGCTTTCATGCGAAGGTTGCAAGTCGCGCAACTACACGACGAGCAAGAACAAGAAGACGCAGACCGACAAATTTTCAATCAAGAAATTCTGTCCGAAGTGCCGCGCGCACACGGTGCACAAGGAAGGCAAAATTTCTTGAAAAGCAGTTTGTCCGAAAGCGGCGCGTATCTCGGGCGGGTATATAAGGATGGCGCGTCCGGCGTTCGAATTGCGCGCCCGGCGCGCGCCGGCGCAAACGGTTGCGAGGGTCAGTAGCTCTAATTGGCAGAGCATCGGACTCCAAATCCGAGGGTTCCAGGTTCGAATCCTGGCTGGCCCGCCAAAAATGACAGCGGTTTAACCGAAATAATCACGCGGTTCTTGATTTAGGCACGAAAAATGGATAGTGTGAAAAGTTACTTCAATCAGGGCGTAAGTTTCGTCACGGAAGCATGGACGGAGCTTGCCAAGGTCCATTACCCCTCGCCCAAGGAGACCATGCAGGCCACGATTGTGGTTGTCGGTCTGACGTTTGTGATGGCGCTGTGGCTCGGAGTGATCGATTTTTTCGCGGTTCGCGGCGTGCAGATGCTGCTCCGCTAGGGACCAAATGACCGGACGCGGAACCGCTGATTCTCGATGAAGACTGCTCATTCAAATGACTGAACCGATGACCGAAACCGCGAAGCCCGCGATGAAATGGTATGTCGTCCATACCTATTCGGGCTACGAGCACAAGGCCAAGGCCGCGCTCGAGGAGCGGGTGCGCTCGCTGCACAAGGAAGACAAGATCGGCAAGGTGCTGGTGCCGATCGAGCGGGTGCAGGAACTCGGCAAAGGCGGCGCGCGCAAGGTTTCGAGCCGCAAGTTTTTCCCCGGCTACATCTTCGTGCAGATGGTGCTGGACGACGAGACCTGGCACGTCATCAAGAACACGCCGAAAATTACCGGCTTCGTCGGGCATTCCACCAATCCGCCCGAAGTTCCGACGTCCGAAGTTGAAGAGATCGAGCAGCAGATGGAAGAAGGGGCGCTCAGGCCCAAGCCCAAGGTGCTGTTCGAGGTGGGAGAGGCGATCAAAGTTGTCGATGGCCCCTTCCAGGACTTCAACGGCACCGTCGAGGAAGTCAAGCCGGAAAAGGGCAAGGTGCGCGTTCTGATCTCGATCTTCGGCCGCGCAACCCCGGTCGAACTCGACTTTGTGCAGGTAGAGAAGGCCTGAGACGACGAAAAAACACTCGATTCGCCGGATGTGCGCAGCCGATGCGCGCAAGCGGCGTTCGCGACTGAGCAACCGGGGACGATTTTAAAGTGGCTAAGAAAGTAGTCGGATCGATCAAGCTGCAGATTCCGGCCGGCGCGGCGAATCCCTCGCCGCCGGTGGGCCCCGCGCTGGGCCAGCGCGGCGTCAATATCATGGAGTTCTGCAAGGCCTTCAACGCCCAGACCCAGAACATGCAGGGCCTGGTGATCCCCGTGATAGTCACGGTTTACGCCGACCGTTCGTTTACTTTCGTCACCAAGAGCCCGCCCGCGTCGATTCTGCTGCTGCGCGCGGCGGGAATCGAAAAGGGCTCGCCGATGCCGAACAAGAACAAGGTCGGCAAGGTCACGCGCGCGCAGGTCGAGGAAATCGCCAAGACCAAGCTCAAGGACCTGACCGCGGCCGACCTGGCAGCGGCGGTCAATACCGTTTCGGGCACCGCGCGCAGCATGGGAATCGACGTCACGGATTAAGGCTGAAGAAGATGGCAGGCAAGAAATACAAGGAAGCGGCCAAGAAGATCGATCGCGAAAAGCGCTACACGCTCGAAGAAGCGGTCAAGCTGGTGGTCGATAACAAGGTCGCCAAGTTCGACGAGACGGTCGAGATAGCAGTGCGGCTCGGCGTCGATCCGCGCCAGGCCGACCAGAACGTGCGCGGCACGATAGTGCTTCCCCATGGCACCGGCGCGGTTGCGCGGGTGCTGGTGGTCGCCAAGGGCGAGAAAGAGCGCGAGGCGCGCGAGGCGGGTGCGGACTTCGTCGGCGGCGACGAGATCATAAAGAAGATCCAGGAAGAGAACTGGCTCGACTTCGACCGCGTCATCGCCACGCCCGACATGATGGGCCAAGTCGGACGAATCGGCAAAATTCTTGGACCTCGCGGCCTGATGCCCAATCCCAAGGTGGGCACCGTCACGTTCGATGTCGCCAAGGCGGTCGCCGAGATAAAGGCCGGCAAGGTGGACTACCGCGTGGACAAGGCCGGTGTGGTGCACGCGCGCGTGGGCAAGGTGAGTTTCGGCGAGCAGAAGCTGCTCGACAACGTGCGCGCGATCCTTGGTGCGATCGTTCGCTCCAAGCCAGCCAGCGCCAAGGGAAATTACGTTCGCAGCGTCGCTATTTCCTCGACGATGGGCCCGGGAGTGCGGGTCGATACGGCGCAGGCGGCGGCCAAGGCGCTCGCGGCGGCCGCATAAGTTTTCGTTCGTGGGAGCCGGATCGGTATAATTAGATGAAGAAATCAGAGAAAACCGCGCTGGTCGAAGATCTGACGCAGAGTTTCGGCCGCGCCAGTATCGCGCTGGTGTCCGAATACCGCGGGATGACGGCGGCGGAATCGACCGAGATGCGCAAGCGCTTGCGCGCCGTGCGCGGCGAGATGCGGGTGGCCAAGAACACGCTGATCCGCCTCGCGATCAAGGGCACCGCCTACGAGGCGCTCGACAGCAAGCTGGGCGGGCAGATCGGGCTGATCCTCAGTTACGAGGATCCGGTCGTACTGGCCAAGACCTTCACCTCGTTCGGACCGCTGGGCGACAAGCTCAAGCTTCGCGGCGCGGTGCTCGACGGCAAGGCGCTCACGCCCGCCGAGGTCCAGGCGCTGGCGGCGTTGCCGCCGCGCGCGGTGGTTTTCGGCCAGTTGCTCGGTCTGTTGAATGCGCCGGCGACTCAGTTGGTCCGCTTGCTGAACGAGCCGGGCTCGTATCTGGCGCGCGTGATCGACGCGATTGGAAAAAAGAACGGCGCCGGCGAGGCAGCTCCGGCCCCGGTGGCTGAGCCTCCGGCGGCGCCGGCCTCTGAGGGTTGATTAAGGATTACTGATTTTAATTCATGCACAACGCCCGGAAGAGGTTTCGCTGAAAAAGCGCTCCCACATCTCCCCGGATGCGTGAACAAGGAGAGAAGGTAACATGGCAGAAGCACAACTCAGCCGCGATCAGGTCAAGGATTATCTGAAGAACCTCAGCCTGATCGATGCAGCGGCGCTGGTGAAGGAACTCGAGGCCGAGCTCGGCGTATCGGCTGCGGCTCCGGTCGCGGCGGCGGCAGCTCCGGCAGCCGGCGGCGCAGTAGCGGCGGCGCCCGAGAAGGAAGAGTTCAACGTCGTGCTGACGGGCTCGGGCGACAAGAAGATCCAGGTGATCAAGGTCGTGCGCGAATTGACCGGACTCGGCCTCAAGGAGGCCAAGGACCTGGTCGATGGAGCGCCGAAGGCGGTCAAGGAAGGCGTCAACAAAGCCGAGGCCGAAGAGATCAAGAAGAAGCTCGAAGCCGCCGGCGGCAGCGTGGAGCTGAAGTAGGAAGGATTTAGTCCTTTTGACGCACAACAAAGGGTCGGGAAATTCACGAGGCGCGGGACTTTCAGGCGCGCGCGGATTTCAAACGGTCTTTATCGATGAAGCCGTGGGCACGGGGGAGACCTCTGCGCCCGCGTCCTCTATTGCTTCACGGCGCGCCGAAGTCTGTGGCGCACGCACGGTGAGGTAGCTGATGGCCCAGGTTCATGTAACGAGCAATCTCCGCATTCGACGCTCCTTCGGCAAGATCAAGAAGATCATCGAGATTCCGAATCTGATCGAGATTCAGAAGCGCTCGTATGACGATTTCCTGCAGGTCGGCGTCTCGACCGAGGACCGCGCGGACGTAGGTCTGCAGGCGGTCTTCAAGTCGGTCTTTCCGATCAAGGATTTCAACGAGACCGCGTCGCTCGAGTTCGTCTCGTATGAGCTCGGCACGCCCAAGTACGACGTCGAGGAATGCCATCAGCGCGGCATGACGTACGCGGCGCCGCTGAAGGTCAAGATTCAGCTCGTCATTTGGGACGTCGAGAACGGCCGCCGCTCGATCAAGAACGTCAAAGAGCAGGAAGTTTACTTCGGCGAGATTCCGCTGATGACCGGCAACGGCACCTTCATGGTCAACGGCACCGAGCGCGTCATCGTGTCGCAGTTGCATCGCTCGCCCGGAGTATTTTTCGAGCACGACAAGGGCCGCACCCATTCCACCGGCAAGCTTTTGTACTCGGCGCGAATCATTCCGTATCGCGGCAGCTGGATCGACTTCGAATTCGACCCGCGCGACGTGCTGTACGTGCGAATCGATCGGCGCCGCAAGTTTCCCGCGACCGTGCTGCTGCGCGCGCTCGGCATGACCACCGAGGATCTCCTCAACTACTATTACCGCAAGGACGTAATCGTCCTCGACAGCAAGCAGTACACCAAGCAGTTCGTCGCCGACCATCTGCTGGGCTCGCGGGTCAGCCGCGACGTCAAGGATCCCAAGTCGGGCGAGGTTATCGCGCGCGAGGGCCGCAAGTTCAACAAGGCCATCGTGCGCGCGATGGAGCAGGCGAAGATCAGCGAAGTTCCGGTCGCACTGGACGAGATTGTCGGCCGCGTGTCGGCGCACGATATCGTCGATTCCACCACCGGCGAGGTGCTGATCGGCACCAACGAGGATCTGACCGAGGAAACCCTCGAGAAGCTCAAGGCGCACGGCGTAAAGAAAATCGAAGTGCTGTTCACCGAGGAGGCCCCCGGCGGCGGTCCGCTGCGCCTGACGCTCGCGCAGGACAAGCTCGGCACGCCCGAAGAAGCGGTAATCGAGATCTACCGGCGCCTGCGTCCGGGCGATCCGCCGACCCAGGAAACGGCGACCACTTTCTTTAACAACCTGTTCTTCAACGCCGAGCGCTACGACCTGTCGAAAGTCGGGCGCCTCAAGCTCAATCATAAGCTCAAGATTGACGTGCCGCTGGAGCAGGGCACGCTGCGCCGCGAAGACATCCTCGAAGTCGTCCGCTACCTGATGGAGCTCAAGAACGGCAACGGCCAGGTTGACGATATCGACCATCTTGGCAATCGCCGCGTGCGCGCGGTCGGAGAGCTGGTCGAGAACCAGTTCCGCATCGGGCTGGTCCGGATGGAGCGCGCGATAAAAGAGCGGATGAGCCTGCAGGATATCGAGACCCTGATGCCGCAGGAGCTGGTCAACTACAAGCCGGCTTCGGCCGTAATCAAGGAGTTCTTCGGCTCCTCGCAATTGTCGCAGTTCATGGATCAGACCAATCCGCTCAGCGAAATCGCGCACAAGCGCCGGCTGTCCGCGCTTGGACCGGGCGGACTGACCCGCGAGCGCGCCGGATTCGAGGTCCGCGACGTTCACCCGACCCATTACGGCCGCGTCTGCCCGATTGAAACGCCCGAGGGCCCCAATATCGGACTTATCGCGGCGCTCTCGACCTACGCGCGAGTCAACGAATACGGCTTTATCGAGACGCCGTACCGCGAAGTCGAAAACAATCGCGTCAGCGATCGAATCGTCTATCTGTCCGCTCTGGACGAGGAAGACAAGGTGATCGCGCAGGCCAACGCGCAGCTCGACTCGCACGGCCGCTTCACCGCCGACCTGGTCTCGGCGCGCGTCGGCGGCGAGTCCACCGTGATCCGCGCCGAGGACGTCCAGTACATGGACGTGTCGCCCAACCAGCTCGTGTCGGTGGCCGCGTCCTTGATCCCATTTCTTGAAAATGACGACGCCAACCGCGCGCTGATGGGATCGAACATGCAGCGCCAGGCGGTTCCGCTGCTCAAGCCCGACGCGCCCCTGGTCGGCACGGGCCTGGAAGGCACGGTCGGCCGCGACTCGGGCGTTACCGTGATCGGCAAGCGCGACGGTGTCGTCGAAAGCGTCGATGCCGAACGAATAGTCGTGCGCGCCGACAAGCAGACCAAGGATCTCCGCGACGCCGGCGTCGATATCTACAATCTGATCAAGTATCAGCGCTCGAATCAGAACACCTGCATCAACCAGCGCCCCATCGTGGTCAAGGGCGAGCGCGTCAAGACCGGCGACGTGCTGGCCGACGGACCTTCCACCGACATGGGCGAGCTGGCGCTCGGCCGCAACGTGCTGGTCGCGTTCATGCCGTGGGGCGGTTACAACTTCGAGGATTCGATCCTGATCTCCGAGCGGGTGGTCAAGGAAGACCTGTTCACGTCGGTGCATATCGAGGAATTCGAATGCATCGCGCGCGACACCAAGCTCGGACCCGAAGAGATCACCCGCGACATTCCCAACGTCGGTGAAGAGGCGCTCAAGGACCTCGACACCAGCGGCATCATCCGCATCGGCGCCGAAGTGCGCCCGCAGGACATCCTGGTCGGCAAGATAACGCCCAAGGGCGAGACCCAGCTTTCTCCCGAAGAGAAACTGCTGCGCGCCATCTTCGGCGAAAAGGCCGGCGAGGTTCGCGACACCAGCCTGCGCGTGCCGCCGGGCGTCGAAGGCACCGTTATCGACGGACGGGTGTTTTCACGGCGCGGCGTGTTGAAGGACGATCGCACCAAGGAAATCGAAGTGCTCGAGGCCGAACGTCTCAAGCAGGACGAAGCCGAGGAAGTCCGAATCATCCGCCAGGAAACTCTGCGCAAGCTCAAGAAGTCGCTGGCGGGCAAGAAACTTGCAGGACGCGTGATGTCCGATGAGCGCAAGGAGCTGCTCAAGAAGGGCGACACGCTCAGCGCCGACGAACTCGAGGGATTGGCGCCGACCCTATGGGGCCAGGTCCGCGTCGAGAACGAATCGGCGCAGGAGGAAGCTGCGCAGGCGATCGCGGCGATGAACGCGAACGTCGAGGCGGTGCAGAATCATTACGGCGCCAAGATCGAACGGCTCAAGGGCGGCGACGAACTCGCGCCCGGCGTCATCAAGATGATCAAGGTCTTCGTCGCGATCAAGCGCCGGCTCCAGGTCGGCGACAAGATGGCGGGGCGCCACGGCAACAAGGGCGTGCTCTCGCGCATCCTGCCCGAGGAAGACATGCCGTGCCTGGACGACGGGACCCCGGTCGATATCGTGCTCAATCCGCTCGGCGTGCCGTCGCGCATGAACGTCGGGCAGATTCTCGAGACCCATCTGGGATGGGCCGCGCGGGAACTCGGCCACAAAATCGCGGAAGACCTGCGCGCGGGAGTCAGCGCCGCGCAGCTCAAGCGGCGGCTTAAGGAAATCTACCCGGAAAAGGAAAGCCACGAGTTTATCGACGAGCTGGCCGAGCCCGATATCTTCAAGCTCGCGGCCAAGGCGCTGGCAGGCGTGCACGTGGCGTCGCCCGTGTTCGACGGCGCGCGTGAAGAGGAAATATTCCAGCTGCTCAAGCGCGCGGACCTGCCCGAGACCGGACAGGCGACCCTGCACGACGGACGCACGGGCTTGCCGTTCGAGCAGCCGGTGACGGTCGGCATCATGTACATGATGAAGCTGCATCACCTGGTCGAAGACAAGATTCACGCGCGGTCGACCGGTCCCTACAGCCTGGTCACGCAGCAGCCGCTGGGCGGCAAGGCTCAGTTCGGCGGGCAGCGGCTGGGAGAAATGGAAGTGTGGGCGCTGGAGGCTTACGGCGCCGCCTACACGTTGCAGGAGATGCTCACGGTTAAATCCGACGACGTGGCGGGACGAACGCGGATGTACGAAGCGATCGTCAAGGGCGAGAACACGCTGGAGCCCGGACTGCCCGAGTCGTTCAACGTTATGGTCAAGGAGCTCCAATCGCTGTGCTTGAACATGGAGCTGCTTGAGCAGCCGCAAAGGGCTTAAGGCCAGGGAGTAATAAAGAGATGGAAGATCTCTTCGGCATTTTCGAGAAGCCCAAGAATCCACTGGCGTTCAACGCGATCCGGATTTCGATCGCGTCGCCGGAAATGATCCGCTCGTGGTCGCACGGCGAGGTCAAGAAGCCCGAAACGATCAACTACCGGACCTTCAAGCCGGAGCGGGACGGACTGTTCTGCGCCAAGATTTTCGGGCCGACCAAGGACTACGAATGCAACTGCGGCAAGTACAAGCGGATGCGTCATCGCGGCGTGGTCTGCGAAAAGTGCGGCGTCGAAGTGATTCAGTCCAAGGTCCGCCGCGAGCGCATGGGTCATATCGATCTCGCCGCTCCGGTCGCGCACATCTGGTTCCTGCGCTCGCTGCCGTCGCGGATCGGCACGCTGCTCGACATGACGCTCAAGGAACTCGAGAAGGTCCTCTACTTCGAGTGCTACATCGTCATCGACCCCGGCGAGACCCCGCTCCAGTACAGGGAGCTGCTGACCGAGCGCAAATATCGCGAGGCGCGCGAGCAATACGCCGACGGCTTCAAGGCCGAGATGGGCGCCGAGGCGGTTCGCTCGCTCTTGGGACAACTCACGCTCGACAAGCTTGCCGAAGAGCTGCGCGCCGAGATGAAAGCGACGGCCAGCGAGGCGCGGCGCAAGAAAGTCGCCAAGCGCCTGAAGGTCGTCAACGCGTTTCGCGACTCGGGCAACAAGCCCGAGTGGATGATTCTCACCATCCTGCCGGTGATTCCTCCCGATCTCCGTCCGCTGGTGCCGCTGGACGGCGGCCGCTTCGCCACTTCGGACCTGAACGATCTGTACCGGCGCGTGATCAACCGCAACAACCGGTTGAAGAGGCTCATCGAGCTCAACGCCCCGGACATCATTATTCGCAACGAAAAGCGGATGCTCCAGGAAGCCGTCGATGCGTTGTTTGACAACGGACGGCGCGGCCGCGCGATCACCGGACCGTCCAAGCGTCCGCTCAAGTCGCTGTCCGACATGCTCAAGGGCAAGTCGGGCCGCTTCCGGCAGAACCTGCTCGGCAAGCGCGTCGATTACTCGGGCCGCTCGGTAATCGTGGTCGGCCCCGAGCTCAGGCTGCATCAGTGCGGGCTGCCCAAGAAGATGGCGCTCGAGCTGTTCAAGCCGTTCATCTACAACAAGCTCGAAGAAAAGGGCTACGTCACGACCATCAAGAGCGCCAAAAAGATGGTCGAGAAAGAGGGCAAGGACGTTTGGGATATCCTCGACGAGGTTATCCGCGAGCATCCGGTGCTGCTCAATCGCGCGCCTACCCTGCATCGGCTCGGCATCCAGGCGTTCGAGCCGGTGTTGATCGAAGGCAAGGCGATTCAGCTGCATCCTCTGGTATGCGTGGCGTACAACGCCGATTTCGACGGCGATCAGATGGCGGTGCACGTGCCGCTGTCGATCGAGGCGCAGGTCGAGTCGCGCGCGCTCATGATGTCCACCAACAACATCCTGTCGCCGGCGTCGGGCAAGCCGGTGATCGTGCCGACCCAGGACATGGTGCTGGGTCTTTACTACATGACGCGCGAGCGTCCGCTGGCGCGCGGCGAGGGCAAGAACTTCGCCAACGTCGAGGAAGTGCGAATCGCGTACGATCACGAGGAAATCGATCTGCACGCGAAAATCACGGTGCGGATGTCGCCGCTGCTGGCGACCGGAATCGTCCCCGCAGCGGCCGAGACCAACGGCCATCCTCGCGGCAAGGCCAAAGAGCGCGCTGCCGCAGCCGCAGCCGCCGCAGCCGCGATGCCGCGCTACGAGCGGGTCACCACCACCGTCGGCCGCGTGCTGTTGTACGAAATCGTGCCGCCCGAGATTCCGTTCACCGAGCTCAACAAGACGATGAAGAAAAAGGAGCTCGGCAACCTTATCGACTTCGTATATCGGCGCGCCGGCGACAAGGCGACGGTTATCTTCGCCGACCGCTTGAAGGACATCGGCTTTGAATTCGCCACCAAGGCGGGAATCTCGATCTCGATCAAGGACATGACGATTCCGCCCCAAAAGGCGCATCTGCTCGACGGCGCGCAGAAGCAGGTCAACGAGATTCAGCAGCAGTACAACAACGGCGTGATCACCGACGGCGAGCGCTACAACAAGGTCGTCGATATCTGGGCCGAAGTTCAGGACCAAATCGGCAGCGCCGTTATCAAGGGCCTCTCGACCCAGGTCTTCGGCAAGAACGACAAGGGCGAGACCGTCACCGGGCCGTCGTTCAATCCGATCTTCATCATGGCCGACTCGGGCGCCCGCGGTTCCGAACAGCAGATTCGCCAGCTGGCGGGACTGCGCGGCCTGATGGCGAAGCCGTCGGGTGAAATCATCGAGACTCCGATCACCGCGAACTTCCGCGAGGGGCTCACGGTGCTGCAGTACTTCATCTCGACCCACGGCGCGCGCAAGGGCCTGGCCGACACCGCGCTCAAGACGGCGAACTCCGGCTATCTGACGCGGCGCCTGGTTGACGTGGCGCAGGACTCGATCATCAGCGAGGACGATTGCGGCACGCTGGACGGGATCGAGATGTCGCCGCTGGTCGAAGGCGGCGAGATAATCGAAGGACTGGGCGATCGCGTGCTCGGACGCGTCGCGCTCGAAGATATCCGCGACGCGTTCACCAACGAAGTGCTGGTGCGCGCCAACGAGATGATCGACGAGGACAAGGTAAAGAGAATCGAAGACGCCGGCGTCGAGCGAATCAAGATTCGCTCGGTGCTGACCTGCCAGTCGCGCCAGGGCGTGTGCGTGAAGTGTTACGGACGCGATCTCGGCCGCGGGCATCTGGTGAACCTCGGCGAATCGATCGGAATTATCGCCGCCCAGTCGATCGGTGAGCCGGGCACGCAGCTCACGATGCGCACCTTCCACATCGGCGGCACCGCCAGCCGGCGTGCCGCGGATACCACGCTCGAGGTCCGCAACGAAGGCGTGATGCGCCTGCATGGCGTCAACACCGTCAAGAGCCGCGACGGCAGCCTGGTCGTCATGACGCGCCACGGCGAGGTCGTTATTGCGGCGCAGGTCACCGATGAAGGCGGCCGCGTCCGCGAGCGCGAACGCGAGCGCTATCCGCTGGTGTACGGCGCCAAGCTGCGCAAGGCCGAGGGCGACAAGGTCAAGCCCGGCGAGCTGATCGCGGAATGGGATCCATACACCACGCCGATCATCACCGAGGTCGGCGGCACGGTTAAGTACGGCGATATTATCGAAGGCAAAACGATGGAGGAGCGGGTCGATGAACGAACCGGCGCGCGCTCCAACGTTATCGTCGAGTTCAAGGACCTCGACGTGCGCCCGCGTATCTCGATCAAGGACGCGTCGGGCAAGACCGCCAAGCTGCCCAACTCGAACAACGTCGCGCGCTACTTCCTGCCGGTGGGCGCGTATATCAACGTGCCCGAAGGCACCGCGGTCGAGCCCGGCGACGTGATCGCGAAGATCCCGCGCGAGACCACCAAGACCAAGGACATCACCGGCGGTCTGCCGCGCGTCGCGGAGCTGTTCGAAGCGCGCAAGCCCAAGGAATTCGCCGTCATCTCGGAAATCGACGGGCAGGTTTCGTTCGGCAAGGACACCAAGGGCAAGCGCAAGGTCGAAGTCACTCCCGAAATCGGCGAGAAGCGCGAATACCTGATCCCCAAGGGCAAGCATATCGCGGTCCACGAGGGCGATATCGTCAAGGCCGGCGAGCCGCTGATGGAAGGCTCGTCCAATCCGCACGACATCCTGACGATCCTCGGCGAAAAGGCGCTGGCGAAATACCTGGTTGACGAAATCCAGGAAATCTACCGGCTCCAGGGCGTGCGTATCAACGACAAGCACATCGAGGTGATCGTGCGCCAGATGCTGCGCCGGGTGCGTATCAAGGAAGTCGGCGACACGCCGTTCCTGGTCGGCGATCAGGTCGAGAAATGGCGCTTCGACGAGGAGAACGGCCGCGTGCTCACGCGCGGCGGAGAGCCGGCGATCGCGGAGCCGCTGCTGCTCGGCATCACCAAGGCGTCGCTCTCCACCGAGAGTTTCATCTCGGCGGCGTCGTTCCAGGAAACCACGCGCGTGCTCACCGAATCGGCCATCAACGGCAAGGTTGACAGGCTGGTCGGACTGAAAGAAAACGTGATCATGGGACGCTTGATTCCGGCCGGCACGGGCATGAACTTGTACAACCGGATGGTGGTCAAGGTCGAAGGCGCCGCGACCGAAGAAGAAGATGCGGGGAAACCGGAGCTGGCTGCCGCTCCCGCACCGGGCGGAGATTGACACGGCGGGTCTGGTCCCGTACATAATGATGTTTCCCCCAAGGGCATAAGTGTCCTTGGGGGGTTTGTTTGAACACCGCGTCCCACTAGAGGCAATCCGGCGCACCGGGCCGGCGCGATGCGAGCGCCGAGCGGTCTGGAGAGTCGGCAAACGTCCGATGGGTACGCTGGTCGAAATGGAAGAGAAACGAAGAGAACGAGAATTATAACGTGCCGACGATAAACCAGTTGATCCGACAGGCGCGCGTGAAAAAGCGCTTCAAGGTTAAGGCGCGCGCGCTCGAAGGCTCGCCCCAGAAGCGCGGCGTATGCACGCAGGTGAAGACGACTACGCCCAAGAAGCCCAACTCCGCGCTGCGCAAGGTCGCACGCGTGCGGCTGTCCAACGGGATCGAGGTGAATACCTATATTCCGGGCGTCGGACACAACCTGCAGGAGCATTCGGTGGTGCTGATTCGCGGTGGTCGCGTGCGCGATCTGCCGGGCGTTCGCTATCACGTGATTCGCGGCACCCTCGACTCGATCGGCGTGCAGGAGCGGCGCAAGAGCCGTTCCAAGTACGGGTCGAAGAAACCCAAGTAGAGTTATATGTCGCGCAAAGGACAAATTCGCGTCCGCGAAATTCCGGCGGACCCCAAGTATCACGACCGCACCGTCGCGAAGTTCATGAACGTCGTGATGGAACGCGGCAAGAAGTCGCTCGCCGAGCAGATCTTCTATCACGCGCTCGATCTCGTCGCGGAACGCTCGAAGGAAGACGGCCTGGTCGTTTTCAAACGCGCGCTCGACAATGTTCGTCCGGCCGTCGAGGTTCGCTCGCGCCGGGTCGGTGGCGCCAACTACCAGGTGCCGAGCGAGGTGCGCCCGGTGCGGCGCAATTCGCTGGCGATGCGATGGCTGGTTGCGGCGGCGCGTGCGCGCGGCGAGAAGTCGATGGAAGAGCGGCTGGCCGCCGAAATCCTCGACGCAGCCGCCAATCGCGGCGGCGGGGTCAAGAAGCGCGAAGACACACATCGAATGGCCGACGCCAACAAGGCGTTCGCCCACTACCGCTGGTAATTACCGAGTTTTTTTAGATGGCTCGTGAGACATCAATAGAACGGGTGCGCAATATCGGCATCATGGCGCACATCGATGCCGGCAAGACCACCACCACCGAGCGGGTGCTCTTCTATACCGGCATCAACTACAAGATCGGCGAGGTGCACGAAGGCACCGCGACGATGGACTGGATGGTGCAGGAGCAGGAGCGCGGCATCACGATCACGTCGGCGGCGACCACGTGTTTCTGGCGCGACAACCGCATCAATATTATCGACACGCCCGGACACGTTGATTTCACAATTGAGGTCGAGCGCTCGCTCCGCGTGCTCGATGGCGCGGTCGCGGTGTTCTGCGCGGTCGGCGGCGTCGAGCCGCAGTCGGAAACCGTCTGGCGCCAAGCCGACAAGTACCGCGTGCCGCGGGTCGCATTTATCAACAAGATGGATCGCGTCGGCGCGGAGTTCGAGCGCGTCGTGCAGGAGATGCGCGACAAGCTCAAGGCTACGCCGCTGCTGTTGCATCTGCCGATTGGCGCCGAGGAAAAATTCACCGGGCTGGTCGATCTGATCGATCGCAAGGCGCTGATTTGGGACGAGGATCGGCTCGGCGCGAGCTTTCGCGTCGAAGAGATCCCGGCCGATTTGAAGGAGCAGGCCGCGGGATACCGCGACAAGATGGTCGAGACGCTCGCCGATCACGACGAGCGCATCATGGAGCTTTATCTCGAGGGTAAGGCGCCCGAGCCCGACCAGATTCGCGCCGCGATTCGCGCCGCCACGCTCAAGATGGCGATTACGCCGGTGATTCTCGGCTCCGCGTTTCGCAACAAGGGCGTGCAGCCGATGCTCGACGCGGTGGTCGACTACCTGCCGTCGCCGCTGGACCTGCCTCCGGTCGTCGGCAGGGCGGGCGACAAGATCGAAGAGCGATGGCCGCGCGACGACGCGCCGTTCTCCGCGCTCGCCTTCAAGATAATGACCGACCCGTATCTCGGCACGCTGACCTTCCTGCGGCTGTACTCGGGCAAGCTCGAGACCGGCACCTCGGTGCTCAACTCGACGCGCGGCAAGCGCGAACGCGTCGGCCGCATGTTCAAGATGCATGCGAACAAGCGCGAGGAGCTCAACGAGGTTTACGCCGGCGAGATTTGCGCGGTGGGCCTGCGCGACACGAACACCGGCGACACGCTGTGCGATCCCGCCGCGCCAATCGTGCTCGAGTCAATCGAGTTCCCCGCGCCCGTCATCCAGATCGCCATCGAGCCCAAGACCAAGGCCGACCAGGAGAAGCTCGCCGAGGCGCTCCAGAAGCTCGCCAAGGAAGACCCGTCGTTCCGCGTCAGCGTCAACAAGGAAACCTCGCAGACCCTCATCGCCGGCATGGGCGAGTTGCATCTCGAGATTATCGTCGATCGCATGCTGCGCGAGTTCAAAGTTGACGCCAATATCGGCAAGCCGCAGGTCGCCTATCGCGAGACCATCAAGCGCGCCTCCGAAGCCGAGGGCAAGTTCGTCCGCCAGAGCGGCGGCCACGGCCAATATGGCGTCGTCGAGCTGCGCATCGAGCCGCTTCCCAAGGGCTCCGGCTTCGAGTTCGAGGACGGCACCAAGGGCGGATCGATTCCGCGCAATTTCATTCCGTCGATCGAAGACGGCGTCGTAGAGGCGATGGAAAACGGTGTCGTCGCCGGCTATCCGATGGTCGATATCAAGGCCACCGTGCTCGACGGCAAGTACCACGAAGTGGACTCGTCGGAACTCGCGTTTAAGATCGCCGGCTCGATGGCGTTCAAGGAATGCTGCGAAAAGGCCGACCCGATTCTGCTCGAGCCCGTGATGGATGTCGAGGTGGTCACCCCGCAGGAGTTCATGGGCGAAGTGATCGGCGATCTCAGCGGGCGGCGCGGCAAGATTCTCGACATGGAAAATCGCGCCGGCGCGCAGGTCATCGAGGCCCGCGTCCCGCTCGCCACCATGTTCGGTTACGCCACGCGGCTGCGCTCGATGACCCAGGGCCGCGCAACTTACACCATGCAGTTCGGCGCGTACGAACCCGTGCCGCGAAATATTTTTGAAGAATTGACGGCGCTCAAGCGCGCATCATAGGGACCTGCGAGCAAGGGTCTCAATCGGAGGTTACTTAAATGGGAAAGGCTAAATTTGAACGCACCAAGCCGCACGCGAACGTCGGCACCATTGGTCATATCGATCACGGCAAGACCACGCTGACGGCTGCGATTACCAAGGTGCTTGCGTCAAAGAAGCTCGCCGTCTTCACCGCTTTCGATCAGATCGACAAGGCGCCCGAAGAGAAAGAACGCGGCATCACGATTTCCATCGCCCACATCGAATACGAAACGACCAAGCGCCACTACGCGCACGTCGACTGCCCCGGACATGCCGACTACATCAAGAACATGATCACCGGCGCCGCGCAGATGGACGGCGCAATTCTGGTGGTCGGCGCCAACGACGGCCCGATGCCGCAGACTCGCGAGCATATCCTGCTCGCGTACCAGGTCGGCGTGCCGTCGATCGTCGTCTTCATGAACAAGGTCGACATGGTTGACGACCCCGAGTTGCTCGACCTGGTCGAGCTCGAAGTCCGCGACCTGCTCACCAAGTACAATTACAAGGGCGACGAGGTGCCCGTCATTCGCGGCAGCGCTCTCAACGCGCTCAACTGCGGATGCGGCAAGGCCGACTGCCCCAACTGCAAGCCGATTCTCGATCTCATGGACGCAGTGGACAGCTACATCCCGCAGCCCAAGCGCGAGACCGAAAAGCCGTTCCTGATGCCGGTCGAAGACGTGTTCTCGATCTCGGGCCGCGGCACGGTAGTCACCGGGCGCGTCGAGAAGGGCAAGGTGAAGGTCGGCGAGGAAGTCGAAATCGTCGGCTTCAAGGACACCCAAAAGACGGTGGTCACCGGCGTCGAGATGTTCCGCAAGCTGCTCGACGAGGGCCGGGCCGGCGACAATATCGGCGTCCTGCTGCGCGGCCTAAAGCGCGAAGACGTCGAGCGCGGACAGGTGCTCGCGCAGCCCGGCTCGATAACCCCGCACACCAACTTCGAGGCGTCGGCGTACATCCTGACCAAGGACGAGGGCGGTCGCCATACTCCGTTTTTCTCGGGCTATCGCCCGCAGTTCTATTTCCGCACCACCGACGTCACCGGAGTGCTCACGCTGCCCGAGGGCACCGAGATGGTGATGCCGGGCGACAACATTAAGATTCTTGGCGAGCTGATCACGCCGGTCGCGATGGACGAAGGGCTGCGCTTCGCCATCCGCGAGGGTGGCCGCACGGTCGGCGCCGGCGTCGTTTCGAAGATTTTGAAGTAACGGACACCGAAGCAGGGTGCGCAATCGAACTGAGATGGAGCGGAGCGCTTAACGAATCGGGCGCGGTATTCCCAGATGAACGACAAGATACGCATACGCCTCAAGGCGTACGACTACCGCCTGCTCGATCAGTCGGTTCGCGAAATCGTGGACACCATCCGGCGCACCGGCGGCCGCGTGGCCGGTCCGATTCCGCTGCCGACCCGCATAGAGCGCTTCACCGTCAACCGCTCGCCGCACGTGGACAAGAAATCGCGCGAGCATTTTGAAATTCGTACTCATAAACGTCTGCTCGACGTCCTCGAGCCGACCCAACAGACCATCGACGCGCTGGGCAAGCTCGATCTGGCCGCGGGCGTGGACGTCGAAATCAAGCTCGAGTAGGGCCGATGCTGACCGGATTGATTGGAAAGAAAATCGGGATGACCCAGATGACCGACGCCGCCGGCCGCGTGCGCGCCGCCACCGTGTTGACGCTCGGTCCATGCACCGTCTCCCAGTTAAAGACCGCGGCGACCGACGGCTACGAAGCCGTGCAGGTCACCTTCGGCAAAAAAAAGCTCAACCGCGTGACCGGCGGCGAGCGCGGCCATTTCGCCCGCGCCAACATCGCGGCCGGAATCAGATCGGGCGAGTTTGAACGCCGCGGCGAGGGCGAGTTGAAGCTCGGACAGCCCATCGCGGCTGCCGATGTGTTCAAGGTCGGCGATCAGGTCGATGTAACCGGGGTCTCGAAGGGCCACGGCTATGCTGGCGTCATCAAGCGCCACCATTTCTCCGGCTTCCCCGGCTCCCACGGCACCCACGAGTATTTCCGCCACGGCGGATCGATCGGTAACCGCTCGTATCCCGGGCGCGTGCGCAAAGGGATGAGGATGGCGGGGCAGATGGGCAATGAGACGGCCTCGATCCTGAATCTCGAGGTGATCGAGATACTTGCCGATGACAACGCAGTCGTCGTGTCGGGCGCGGTGCCCGGACCCGACGGCGCTTTGCTCGTCGTTCATCACGCGGCCCGCCCGCGCCGACGCGCCAATGTGAAGGTGGCCAATGCCTGAGCGGAAAGAAAAACTATCGCCGGTCAAGCTGCCGCTGTACTCGGCCGCCCATGAAAAAGTCGGCGAGCTCGAAGTCGCCGGCACAGTTTTCGGCCGCGACGGCGATCTGTCGCTGCTGCACGAGGCGGTCCGGATGCAGCTTGCCAATCGCCGCTCCGGAACGGCGTCCACCAAGACCAAGGGACTCATCTCCGGCGGCGGCCGCAAGCCGTGGCGGCAGAAGGGCACCGGACGTGCGCGCGCAGGATCGACGCGATCGCCGCTATGGCGTCACGGCGGAACCATCTTCGGCCCGCAGCCGCGCGACTATTCGTACAAGATGCCGAAAAAGGCGTGGCGCGCCGCGCTCTGCATTGCGATTTCCGATCGCGCCAAAAACGGCAAGCTGTTTGTCGTCGAGTCGCTCGATCTGTCCGAGCCGAAAACCAAAGCCGCCAAGGCCGCGCTCGACAAGCTCGGCCTCGAGCACGCGCTGATAGTGCTGGGCGAAGGCGATGGCAAGTTTCTTCTCGCCGCGCGCAACCTCGCCGCGCACAAGGTGCTCGCGCTGGAAGGGCTTAACGTTTACGACGTGCTCAATTACCGGGAACTCGTGATGACGAGTCAGACCGCCAGAGCGATCGAAGCCCGATTTGCCGGAGAAGCGAAATGAGCAGCCCCGAGAGTCGGATTCTCGCGCCCATCATCACCGAGAAGGGCACCATGGTCAGCGGAAAGGCCGGCCAGGTGCTGTTCCGCGTGCGTCCCGGGGCGAGCAAGGACAACATTCGCGAGGCCGTCGAGCATCTGTTCAAGGTCACCGTCCTCAAGGTCCGCACTTCGAACTTCATGGGCAAGGAACGGAAAAAGGGCGCAATCAAGGGCCGCCAGATGGACTGGAAGAAGGCCTACGTAACCCTCAAGGAAGGCGACAAGATCGAATTCTTCGAAGGCCTATAAGCGGCGGAGCGCGATGCCTGGACGAGAGCGCTCGTAGCTAGACAGAAGAGACACTGAAAAAAGAAAAATGGCAGTCATACAATTAAATCCGCGCACTCCCGGCCAGCGCTTCATGCAGATAGCCGATTTCTCCGAGCTCACCAAAAAAGAGCCGGAGAAAAGCCTGCTGGTCCCGCTCCAGCGCACCGGCGGGCGCAACAATCGCGGCCGCATGACCTCGCGTCATCGCGGCGGCGGACACAAGCGCCGTCTTCGCCTGATCGATTTCAAGCGCAACCGCGACGGTATTTCGGCCGTCGTCTTCGCGCTCGAATACGATCCCAATCGCTCCGCCAATATCGCGCTGCTCCACTATGCCGACGGCGTCAAGACCTACATCCTGGCCCCCGCCGGGCTCAAGGTCGGCGCCAAAGTCGAGTCGGGCGAGAACGCCGACATCAAGCCGGGCAACGCGCTCATGCTCAAGAACATCCCGCTCGGCACCATCGTTCACGCCATCGAGATGAAACCGGGAGCCGGCGCGAAGCTCGCGCGCGGCGCGGGTGTGCAGGCTCAGTTGATGGCGAAAGAGGGCAAGATGGCGCTGCTCAAGCTGCCCTCGGGCGAGCAGCGGATGGTGCAGGCCGATTGCCGCGCCACCATCGGCCAGGTCGGCAATCTCGACCACGAAAATATTTCTATCGGCAAGGCCGGGCGCTCGCGATGGCTCGGCAAGCGCGGCCATGTGCGTGGAGTCGCGATGAACCCGGTTGACCATCCGCACGGCGGTGGCGAGGGCAAGTCGAAGGGAAACCATCCCCAGTCGCCGTGGGGCCAGCCCGCCAAGGGATACAAGACGCGCAAGAAGCAACCGTCGGACAATCTGATCGTCAGCCGCCGGCCGCGCGGGAAGCATTAATCGTTATGGCCAGGTCACTCAAAAAAGGTCCATTCGTTGACGGGCATCTGCAGAAAAAAGTCACCGCCGCGTCCGCCTCGGGCGACAAGCGAATCATCAAGACCTGGTCGCGGCGCTCGATGATAACGCCGGACATGATCGCGCTGACGTTCGCCGTCCACAACGGGCACAAGTTCATCCCCGTGTACTGCACCGAGAACATGGTCGGCCACAAGCTCGGCGAATTCGCGCCGACCCGGACCTTCCACGGTCATGCCGGCGATCGCAAGGGCGAAGTGAAGCCGGCCGCCGGCGCCGCTCCCGCCGCACCGGCTCCGGCTCCGGCCCCGGCCAAGGGCGCGTAAGCGGGGAAGTTGTAACAGTCATGGAATCCGTATCGCGAACCCGCTTCATCAGGATCTCGCCGCGCAAGCTCAAGCTTGTGTGCGAGCTGATCGCGGGCAAGAAAGTCGATCAGGCGCTTTCGATCCTCGAGTTCACGCCCAAGAAGGCGGCCAGGTTCGTCTCTAAAACTTTGCTTGCCGCAATCGCCAACGCGCGCGATCAACAGAACGTGGACGAGGACAAGTTGTTCGTAAAACGCGCGACCGCCGACACCGGGCCGACCTGGAAGCGATCGCTCATGCGCGCACATATGCATGCGACGCCAATCCACAAACGCACCAGCCATCTCACGGTAATCGTGGACGAGCGGGCGTCCTGAGGTCTTCGATGGGACAGAAAGTACATCCGCGCGGGTTTCGCCTCGGCATCATCGAAAGCTGGGACTCCAGATGGTACGCCAGCCACGACTACGCCAAATTGCTGCACGAGGATTTGAAGCTGCGTGATTTCATCAAGAAGCGGCTCTACCACGCTGGCATCTCGCGGATTGAAATCGAGCGGATGGCCAACAAGGCCAAAATAAATATTTACACGGCGCGCCCCGGCATCGTCATCGGCAAGAAGGGCGCCGAAATCGACAAGCTCAAGACCGATATCCAGAAGCTGATGAAAGGGCGCGACTCGTTTATCAATATCCACGAGGTGCGCCGCCCCGACCTCGACCCGCAGCTGGTCGCCGAGAATATCGCGCTCCAGCTCGAGCGCCGCGTCGCCTTTCGCCGCGCGATGAAGGAAGCCGTCACGCGCGCGATGCGGATGGGTGCGCAGGGCGTCAAGGTCCACGTCGCCGGACGCCTGGGCGGCGCGGAAATCGCGCGTCAGGAATGGTACCGCGAGGGTCGCGTGCCCCTGCAGACGCTGCGCGCGGACGTGGCTTACGGATTTGCCGAAGCGCGCACCACCTACGGCCAGATCGGCGTGAAGGTCTGGATTTTCCGCGGCGAAGTCCTCACCCGCAAGGATGCGGACGCGAAACGCGCAGGCACGCCTGCGCAGGCGAATTGACGAAGGCAAGATGCTCGCACCAAAAAAAGTTAAATGGCGCAAAATGATGAAGGGCCGCGTCCGCGGCGCCGAGTCGCGCGGACTCACGCTCGCGTTCGGTGACTACGGACTCAAGTCGCTGGAGACTTGCCGCATCGATACCCGCGCGCTCGAGGCCGCCCGTATCGCGCTGACCCGCCATATCAAGCGCGGCGGCCGCGTCTGGATTCGCGTCTTCCCCGACAAGCCCTTCACCAAAAAACCGGCCGAAACCCGCATGGGCAAGGGCAAGGGCTCGCCCGAGGGATGGGTCGCGTGCGTCAGGCCCGGCAGGATTCTGTTCGAGATGGAAGGCGTCGATTACGCCACGGCAAAAGAAGCGATGCGCCTGGCGGCGCACAAGCTGCCGATCAAAACAATTATGATCCAGCGCGAGGAGGGCGGCCTTGGAGCTTGACGAACTAAGGCAGATGACCGCGCCGGATTTGCGCGTCAAGGAGCGCGAGGCGCGCGAGGAAATTTTCCGGCTGCGCCTGAAGCTGCGCACCAATCAGCTGGACAATCACGCCGGCTACCGGCGCGCACGCCGCGAGCTGGCGCTCATCATGACTTTGCTCGGCGAGAAGGCGCGCGGCGCGGCCGCGGCCGACAAGAAGGTGGCCAATGCGGGAACGAATTAAACGGCGCGAGGGCACTGTGGTGTCCGCCAAGATGGCCAAAACCGTCCTGGTCAGGGTGGACCGCATGGTCGAGCATCCCTTGTACGGCAAGCGCGTGCGCCGCAGCACCCGCTTCATGGCGCACGACGAAGGCGGCGAGTGCAAGGAAGGCGATCGCGTGCAGATTATCGAGTCGCGGCCGCTCTCCAGGAACAAGCGCTGGCGCGTCAGCCGCGTTCTCAAAAAGGCCGCGGGGTAAGGCGCGATGGTACAGGTACAAACGGTTCTGGATGTCGCCGATAACTCGGGCGCCCGCAAAGTGATGTGCATCAAGGTGCTCGGCGGCTCCAAGCGCCGATACGCGTCGGTCGGCGACGTGATCGTGGTGGCGATCAAAGAGGCGATTCCCAACGCCAAGGTCAAAAAGGGCGACGTGTCGCGCGCGGTTATCGTGCGAACGGCCAAGGAAATCAGCCGCGACGACGGCAGTTACATCCGCTTTGACGGCAACTCGGCGGTGCTGCTCGACAAGGATCACGAACCGGTCGGCACCCGCATCTTTGGACCGGTGGCCCGCGAGCTGCGCGCGAAAAAGTTCCTGAAGATCATCTCGCTCGCGCCGGAGGTGCTGTGATGGCGTCGGCGAAGTACAAGATCAAGAAGAATGACACCGTGATGGTCGTCACCGGCCGCGACCGTGGCAAGACCGGCAAGGTGATGCGCGTGCTGCCGGAGCGCGGCCGCGTCGTCGTCGAGCGGCTCAATATCGTCAAGCGTCACAGCAAGCCGCGCGGCGCGCAGAGCCCCGGCGGCATCGTCGAGAAGGAAGCGCCCATCGCCATCTCGAACGTCATGATTTTTTGCGATCGCTGCAACGCTCCGGTCAGGGTCGGGGTCAAGATTGCCGGCGACGGCGCCAAGACCCGGGTCTGCCGCCGCTGCGGCGAAGTGATAGGTAACGACTGATGGCCGACAAAAAGGAAAAGCCCGACAAGACGGAGCAGGCCGCCAAGGCCGAACAGACCGCCAAGTCCGATCAGGCGGCCAAGGCCAAGCGCGAAGGCAAGGCCCGCCAGGCTCAGTCCAAGCAAGCGGCCGAAGAAGCCAAGGCCGCGGCTGCGGCGCCGCTGCCGCCCGAGCCCAAGCTGCCGGCCCGGCTGCGCGTTCGGTTCGACAACGAGATCGCGCCGGCGCTGATGCGCGAGCTGAAGATCGACAACAAGATGCGGGTGCCGCGGCTTGAGAAGATCACGATTAACATGGCGCTCCAGGAAGCGCGCGACAACGTCAAGATTCTCGACTCCGCGCTCGAAGAGCTCAAGGTGATCGCCGGGCAGAAGCCGGTGCTGACGCGCGCGCGCAAGGCGATATCGAACTTCAAGCTCCGCCAGGGGATGCCGATTGGCGTGATGGTAACGCTGCGGCGCGAAAAGATGTGGGAGTTTTTCGACCGGCTGGTGAATATCTCGCTGCCGCGCGTGCGCGACTTCCGCGGGGTCAGCGACAAGGCCTTCGACGGCCGGGGCAACTACTCGCTCGGGCTGAAGGAACATACGATTTTTCCCGAACTCAACCTCGACAAGGTCGAGAAGGTGAAGGGTTTGACAATTTCGATCACGACCACGGCGCGCAGCGACTTCGAGGGGCTGACGCTCCTGCGCGCGCTCGGGATGCCGATGCGCGGAGCGGCGGAGCGCGAGGCGGACGCGGCCAAGGCCGCAGCCGCCGTGCAGGCCCACGCCGCCGCCGCCGCCGCCAAGGCCGCAGCCGCCGCGCCGACGCCGGCGCAGGGGACATAAGGAATAGTTGAATGGCGAAAATGTGCCTGCGGGTTAAGGCAACCCGTAAACAAAAGTTCAAAGTGCGCCAGTACAACCGCTGTCCGCTATGCGGCCGCTCGCGCGCGTACTATCGGCGGTTCAAAATGTGCCGCCTTTGCCTGCGCAAACTGGCGCTCGACGGCAAGTTGCCGGGCGTGATCAAGGCGAGCTGGTAAGAGAGACGAATTATGTCGCAGACCGATCCGATTGCAGAACTGCTTACGCGAATCCGCAATGCGATGCGCGCGCGGTACAATGAACTCACGGTGCCCCATTCACGGCTGCGCGAAGCAATTTGCCGGGTGCTGATGGCCGAAGGTTTCCTCGGCGGGGTCGAAGTCGGCGGCGAAGTGCCCAAGAAGATGCTGGCGCTCAAACTTCGTTACTCGCCGACCCGCGAATCCGTGATCCGCGGAATCGACCGCATCAGCAAGCCGAGCAATCGGCGCTACGCGGGCGCCGCGGAGATCGGCAAGGTGCGCGGCGCGATGGGCGTGCAAATCGTATCGACGCCGCTCGGCGTGATGACCGGACGCGAGGCGCGGCGCAGGAAAGTCGGCGGCGAAATCCTCTGCAGGGTTTGGTGATCAGCGATGTCGCGGATAGGAAGACTGCCGATTCATCTGGATAAGAGCGTCAAGGCTTCGGTCGCCGACGGGACGCTTAAAGTCGAGGGCCCCAAGGGCAAGCTCGAGCTCAGGCTTCATCCCGGCTTCAGCGCCGAGATCAAGGACTCGGAAATCGTCGTGAAGCGGCCGGGCGATACCAGCGAAGATCGCGCCATCCATGGTCTCATGCGCAAGTTGGTCGCCAACATGGTCGAGGGCGTCGGCAAGGGCTTTACCCGCGTGCTCGAGATAAACGGCGTCGGCTACCGCGCGGAAGCCAAGGGCAATCAAGTCAACCTGACGCTGGGCTATTCGCATCCGATCGTCTATCAGCTTCCGCCCGGGGTCACGGCCAAAGTCGAGAAACAGGTGACGGTGACCCTCGAGAGCGCCGACCGTCAACTGCTCGGGACGGTCGCGGCGCAGATTCGCGAACTCAGGCCGCCCGAACCGTACAAGGGCAAGGGAATCAAGTACGCGACCGAAACGATTCGCCGCAAGGCCGGCAAGGCCGCGGCGGGCTCCACATCGGCATAAAGGTTGGTTGCGATTATGGCTGTAGAGCGATCAGAAAAACGCAAGCTGCGCCAGCGCCGGGTGCGGCGCAAGGCGGTCGGCAATGATCAGCGCCCGCGGCTCTCGGTCTTCCGCTCGCTGCATCATATTTACGTCCAGGTTATCTCCGACCAGAGCGGACGTACGCTGGCCGCGGCTTCGACCGCCACCGCCGGCGTGCGCGAGGGGCTCAAGAGCAAGCGCAACCTCGCGGCCGCCAAGGCCGTGGGCAAGGCGATTGCCGAGCGATGCCTTCAAAGCGGGATTTCGAGCGTCGTGTTCGACCGAAACGGATTTCTCTATCACGGCCGCGTCAAGGCGCTGGCCGATGCGGCGCGCGAAGCGGGGTTAAAATTTTGAACGGCAGGCAACGAACGCTAAGAGAAAGCGCTATTACGCAGCGAATCGATCCGCAGGGCCTCGAGATCAAAGAGAAGGTCGTGCATATCAACCGCGTCGCGAAGGTCGTCAAGGGCGGACGGCGCTTCAGCTTCAGCGCGCTGGTGGTCGCAGGCGATCATAACGGGCTGGTTGGATTCGGGTTGGGCAAGGCCAACGAAGTGCCCGAGGCGATTCGCAAGGGCGTCGATCGGGCCAAGAAAAGCCTGGTGCGCGTGCCGATTCAGGACGGTACGATTCCGCACGAAGTGGTCGGACGTTTCGGCGCGGGCCGGGTTGTGCTGCGGCCGGCGGCCGAGGGCACCGGAGTGATCGCGGCGGGCGGAGTGCGCGCGGTGGTCGAGCTGGCGGGAATCCGCAATATTTTGACCAAGCGGCTGGGGTCGTCGAATCCTCACAACCTGGTGAGAGCGACGCTCGAGGCGCTAGCCGAACTGCGCAGCATGCAGGATATTAATCGGCTTCGCGGACGCACGCCGAATCATCCCGAAGCGGCGGCGTGATCGAGGTTTACCGTGATCGAGGAATACGATGTCCGATAAAATTCGCGTGAAACTCGTCGGCAGTCCGATCAGCACCACCCGGCGCGTCCGCGAGACGGTCAAGGGGCTGGGCTTGGGCAAAGTCGGAAGCGTGCGCGAGCTCAAGCGCAGCGCCGCGGTCGAAGGGATGCTCAAGCGTCTGAAGCACCTGGTGGTCGAGCTCAAGGATTAGGCTCAGTCATGGATTTGAAGGATTTGAAACCGTCCCCCGGCTCGACGCATCGCAAACGCCGCGTCGGCAGGGGAATCGGCTCCGGCCACGGCAAGACCGCAGGCCGCGGGCATAAGGGACTGGGCGCGCGCTCGCACGGCAACACGCCGCCGAGTTACGAAGGCGGCCAGATGCCGCTGCAGCGACGGTTGCCCAAGCAGGGTTTTCGACGCACGCTGAAGAACCAGGCGCGCCGCGACGAATTCGCGATTGTGAACCTGTCGCGGCTGGGCGATTTCGCCGACGGCGTCCTGATCGATGCGGCCGCGCTCGCCGCGCGCGGACTGATTCCCGCCGGACGGAAGGTCAAGGTTTTAGGCGACGGCGATCTGAAGAGTAAGATTAAAGTGCGCGCGGATGCGTTCTCGAAAAGCGCGCTGGACAAAATCGCCGCCGCCGGCGGCGTCGCGGAGTTGGTAACGTCCACCGAAAGCTAGATGCTGGATGGGTTTTCAAACGCCTCGCGCATCCCGGAGTTGCGCCGCCGGCTGGTATTCACGGCTTTTATGCTGGCCGTTTACCGCGTCGGCGTGGCCGTGCCTACACCCGGCATCGACGGGCAGGCGCTCGCGTCGTTTTTCGACGCGGCCAGCGGCACGCTGTTCGGATGGGTCAACCTGTTTTCGGGCGGCGCGCTGGAGCGCTTCTCGGTCCTGGCGCTCGGCATCATGCCCTACATCTCGGTCGCGATCGTCCTTGACCTGCTGAAAATCGCGTCGCCCTATCTCGACGAGCTTTACAAGGAAGGCGAGGCGGGCCGGCGCAAGATAACCCAGTACACGCGCTACGGCACGGTGGCTCTGGCGCTGTTTCAGGGCACGATGATCGCGTTCTCGCTCGAAAAGATTCAGGCGCCCGGCGGCGGCAGTATCGTTTACAATCCCGGACCGGGGTTTATCGTGATGACGGTGCTCACCGTCACGGCGGGCACGATGTTCCTGATGTGGATCGGCGAGCAGATTACCGAGCGCGGAATCGGCAACGGCATCTCGCTGATCATCATGGCGGGAATCGTGGCGCGTCTGCCCAGCGCGATCGGCACCACGGCGCAGTTCGTGCGCGAGGGCGAAATGAGCATCTTTCTGCTCATCTTCATCCTGGCAGTCGCAGCCGGGGTGATCGCCGGTATCGTCTATATCGAGACGGCGCAGCGGCGCATCCCGATTCAGTATGCGCGCCGAGTGGTTGGACGGCGCGTTTACGGCGGTCAGACTTCGCATCTGCCGCTGAAGATCAACACCTCGGGTGTAATTCCGCCGATCTTTGCGTCGGCGCTGCTGGTGTTCCCGGCGACGCTGGCCACCTTCGTTCCATTTCTGAAACCGTACTCGAGCTACCTGACGCCGGGCGGCTTCTATTACGACCTGGTTTACGTCGGGCTGATCGTCTTTTTCTGTTACTTCTACACGTCGGTGACTTTCAACCCGGTGGACGTCGCCGACAATCTGAAAAAGTACGGCGGCTTTATACCGGGAATCCGGCCCGGGCGTTTCACCGCCGACTATATCGATCGCGTGCTGTCGCGAATCACGCTCGGCGGCGCGGTTTACGTCAGCGCCGTGTGCGTGCTGCCGACGATTCTGATCGCGCGCTTCAACGTGCCGTTTTTCTTCGGCGGCACCGCGCTGCTGATCGTCGTGGGTGTGGCGCTGGACACGGTTGCGCAAATCGAAACCCATCTGCTGACCCGCAACTACGAAGGCTTCATGCGCCGCGGACGGGTCAAGACCAAGAGGGGCGCCTAGGCTGGTGCGGCTGGTGCTGCTGGGGCCGCCGGGTGCGGGCAAGGGTACGCAAGCGCAGGCGCTCGCTGCGCGGTGGGGCATCCCGCAGGTCGCCAGCGGAGATTTGCTGCGTGCAGCAGTGCACGAAGACTCGGAGCTTGGCCGCGAGGCGGTCGGCTATATGGATCGCGGGCAGCTGGTCCCCGACAAATTGGTGTTGAAGATGATCGCGGAGCGGCTGCGAAAAAAAGACGCCCGCGACGGATTTATCCTCGATGGATTCCCCCGCAACGTAATGCAAGCCGAGGCGCTGGCGGCGGGACTCGAGCGCGCGGGCCGGAAGCTGGACAAAGTTGTCGCGGTGATGCTGCCGGACGAAGAGGTCGTGAAACGGATTTCAGGACGGCGCACCTGCAGGAATTGCGCGGCGATGTATCACGTAATCTTCGAGCCGCCGGCCAAAGCGGGCGTGTGCGATAAGTGCGGCGAGGAACTTTATCAGCGCGAGGACGACGCCGAGGAAACCGTGCGCGAACGGATCAAGGTTTATCATGCGACGACGCGGCCGCTGCTCGATCATTATCGGCGCCTGGGGCTGCTGGCGCAGGTTGACGGAGAGGGGCGCATCGACGAAGTCGAGAAGCGAATTCTGGCCGCGGTAACGGGCGATCATGATTACGATTAAGACCCCGGCGGAGATCGCCGTGATGCGCCAGGCGAATCAAATCGTCGCCGAGATCCTGGAGGCGCTGGCGGCGGCAGTGCGCCCCGGAATCATGACCGAGGAGCTCGATAAGCTGGCCGAGGAGCTGACCTACAAAAAAGGCGCGGCACCGGCGTTCAAGGGTTACAAACCGGGCGACGTCGTTTATCCGAAGTGCCTGTGCGTGTCGGTTAACAGCGAGATCGTCCATGGCATCCCGTCGAGCCGCAAATTGAAGGCCGGTGACATCGTCGGGCTCGATTTCGGTGTGATGTACGAGGGCTTCTTCGGCGACTCGGCGCGGACGGTCGCGGTCGGCCCGGTGCCGGAGCGGGTGACGAAACTGCTGCGGGTGACGCGCGAGTCGCTCTACGCGGGAATCGCGCAGGCTCGCGCGGGCAATCGTATCAGCGATATTGCACGCGCGGTGCAGGACATGGTCGAGCGGGCGGGGTTTTCGGTCGTGACCGACTTTGCGGGACATGGAATCGGCCGCCAACTCCACGAGGATCCGCAGGTGCCGAATTATTTCCGTCCCGGGATGCCTAATCCGCGGCTGCGCGAGGGAATGGCGCTGGCGATTGAACCGATGGTTAACGAGGGAAGCCCCGATTTGGAGATCCTTTCCGATGGCTGGACTGCGGTGACGGCGGACGGTAAACTATCTGCCCACTTCGAGCATTCCATCGCGATTACCTCCAACGGGCCGGAAATCTTAAGCGAACTCGAAAATGTCTAAGGGCGACGCGATCGAAGTACAGGGGACGGTTCAGGAAGCGCTTCCCAATGCGGTGTTCAGGGTGACGCTCGACAATGGGCACAAGGTATTGGCTCATATCTCGGGCAAAATGAGGATGCATTACATCAAGATTCTGGCCGGCGACAAGGTCACGGTTGAGTTGTCGCCTTACGACCTCACGCGCGGCCGGATTACGTACCGGATGCGCTAGCGGGCGCGCCGGATAGAGATTGGCGAAATATGAAAGTCCGAGCGTCGGTTAAAAAGATTTGCAAGAACTGCAAGGTGGTGCGCCGCGAAGGCGTCGTGCGCATCCTGTGCTCGAACCCGCGCCACAAGCAGCGTCAGGGCTAGGAGGGGTTTCGCGATGGCACGCATAGCTGGAGTCGAACTGCCCAAGAACAAGCGGATGGATATCGCGCTGACCTACATCTACGGAATAGGCCGGCCGAGTGCGCTGAAAATCCTCACCGCCGCCAAAGTCGATCCCGCGACCAAGACCGACGACCTGTCGGCAGACCAGCAGGTCCATATCCGCCAGGTGATCGACACCGACTTCGAGGTCGAAGGCGATCTGCGGCGCGACTTTCAGCAGTCGATCAAGCGCCTGATGGATCTGGGGTGCTACCGCGGGATTCGGCATCGTCGCGGACTTCCGGTGCGCGGGCAACGCACGCATACCAACGCGCGTACGCGCAAGGGTCCGCGCAAAGTGGTCGCGGGCAAGAAGCAGGCGCCGACCAAGGGCTAACGGGCGCGAGTGACATAGCAAGCATCAGGACGAGAGCGTTTGGAATAAATGGCTGAAGAAATCAAAGAGACGAAAGCCGCGCCCGAAAAGAAGGCCGCTGCTGCCGCGGCCCCCGCTGCTGGAGCGCCTGCGCCTGCGCCGCGGCGCAAGAAGGTGCGCCGCAACGTGCCCGAGGGCGTCGCGCATGTGCACGCGACCTTCAACAACACGATCGTGACGATCACCGATCAGCAGGGCACCGTGATCGCATGGTCGAGCGCCGGCTCGGTAGGCTTCAAGGGCTCGCGCAAGGGCACGCCGTTCGCAGCGCAGATGGCGGCGGAGGCGTGCGCGCGCAAGTGCTCGGAAGTGGGGATGCGCGCGGTGGTCGTTCACGTCAAAGGCCCGGGCGGAGGACGCGAATCGGCAGTGCGCGCGCTGCAAGCCGCGGGACTCGGCGTCATCTCGATCAGGGACGTCACGCCGATTCCGCACAACGGATGCCGTCCTCCGAAGCGGCGCAGAGTCTGAGCAGAAATACGAACGAGCGATGAAAACGCGGGCAAGCAGGGAAATTTTCATCATGCTGTCAGCACGCAAGCGGATTCACTGAAAAAAGAAGGCGTAATCGAAGATGGCTAGGAATCTGGGTCCGGTATGCCGGCTGTGCCGGCGCGAAGGACTGAAACTCTTCCTCAAGGGAGAGCGGTGCTACAGCGACAAGTGCGCGATCGAGCGGCGCAATTATCCGCCCGGAGCGCACGGTCAGGCGCGCACGCGTTTTTCGGAATTCGCGATTCGACTGCGTGAAAAGCAGAAGGTCAAGCGCATTTACGGAATGATGGAAACGCAGTTCTCGGCCTACTTCAAGATTGCTGAGCGGATGGACGGAATTACCGGCGAGAACCTGCTCGTGCTGCTCGAGCGGCGGCTTGACAACGTGGTCTATCGTCTCGGCTTCGCCAGTTCGCTGGCGCAGGCGCGCCAGGTGGTTCGCCACGGGCATATTCACGTCAACGGCAAGAAAGTCACGATTCCCTCGACGCTGGTCGAGGTTGGCAGTGTAATCAGCGTGGCCGAGGCGAGTCGCACCAAGAAGGTGATCGTCGAGGCAATCGAGATGGCGCAGCGCCGCGGCGTCCCGC
The DNA here is from genome assembly GCF_050015535.1 of Binatus soli (SeqCode). Taxonomy (NCBI): domain Bacteria; phylum Candidatus Binatota; class Binatia (SeqCode); order Binatales (SeqCode); family Binataceae (SeqCode); genus Binatus (SeqCode); species Binatus soli (SeqCode). The sequence continues at coordinate 42,921 of NZ_JBEKBF010000013.1, forward strand.
CGTGGATGGCACTCGAGCGCGAACAATTCCGCGGCTCGCTCCGGTCGCTGCCGGCGCGCGCTGAACTGACGATGCCGATCAGCGAGAAGCTGATCGTCGAGCATTACTCCAGATAGGGCGGAGGCATACCGATCGGCGTCCCGGTCCGTGGTGGACCTGTGTGGGCGCGGGAAATCCATCGGAAAAAAGAGCATAGACTATGCAGAACGACTGGCGAGATCTGATCAAACCCAAGGCTGTCGAGTTCGACGAGAAGGAAGTCACTCCTTCCTACGGCAAGTTTTCCGCGGAACCGCTCGAACGCGGCTACGGAATCACCGTTGGCAACGCGCTGCGGCGCATCCTGCTGTCCACGCTGCCCGGCTACGCGATTACGGCAGTCAGGATCAAAAACGTTCTTCACGAGTTTTCGACTCTGGCCGGAGTCAAAGAGGACGTGACCGACATCGTCCTCAACCTCAAGGAAATCCGCTTGCGGCTGCATGAGGGCGAGCAGATTACCGCGACCCTCAAGGTCAAGGGCGAGGCGCAGGTGACCGCGCGCGATATCACCGGCGGACCGAGCCTGGAAATCCTGACCCCCGACAAGCATATCGCGTCGCTCGACAAGGGCGCCGAACTCGACATGGAACTCGTCATCAAGCGCGGCCGCGGCTACGTCCCCGGCGAGCGCACCGAAGACGAGGAGCCAATCGGGACGATTCGCCTCGACGCGATCTTCTCGCCGATTCGCAAGGTCAACTTCACCGTGACCAACGCGCGCGTCGGACAGCGCACCGATTACGATCGGCTGGCGCTGGAGATTTGGACCGACGGCTCGATCAACCCGCGCGAGGCGCTTACCTACGCGGCGCGCGTGATGCGCGATCAGATGACGATTTTCGCGGGCGTCGAGGAAGAGGCGGGAGCACCCGCCGGCACGGCCGAGGGCGGCGAGGCCGGTCCCTCGATGAGCGAGCTGCTCTATCGGCCCGTCGAAGGGCTGCCGATTTCGGTGCGCGCGTTCAACGGTCTTCAGAACGCCGACATCAAGTACATCGGCGAGCTGGTGCAGCGCACCGAGCAGGACATGCTCAAGATCAAAAACTTCGGACGCAAGTCCCTCAACGAGATCAAGGAAGTCCTCGCCGACATGGGCCTTTCGCTCGGGATGCGGCTGGAGAACCTGCCGCCGCGCGGCGAGCTCGACCGCATGTGGGAAGAGCAGGAACGCCGCGAATCGGCATAGCGGTTTGGAGTAACTGATGCGTCATCTCAACTCGGGCCGCAAGCTCAATCGCACCTCAGCGCATCGCAAGGCGCTGTTCAAGAATATGGTGCTCGCGCTGATTCGTCATGAGCGAATCAAGACGACCGATCCCAAGGCCAAGGAACTGCGACGCATCGCGGACCGGATGGTCACGCTCGGCAAGCAGAACGATCTCGCTGCGCGACGGCGCGCGTTTGCGTTCATGCAGTCGCATGAGGCGGTCAAGAAGTTGTTCGATGAGATCGCGCCGCGCTTCAAAGATCGCAACGGCGGCTATACGCGGGTGATCAAGTTCGGTCATCGCCGCGGCGATGCCGCCATGCTGTCAGTCATCGAGTTCACCGGCAGCGAGGAGCAGAGCAAGTCGAAGAAGCCGCGCAAGCGCTCGGCTGCGAAGAAGGAAGGCGCTCCTGCCGAGAAACCTCGTCGAGCGGCGGCCGCCGGCTAATCCAGCTCGAACGTCGCGGCCAGAGACGCGCAGGCACGAAGAAAATCTCTTCGTGCCTTTTCTTTCTTCTCGGCGTCCTGCTGGTGGAACTTTTTCGAGTTCTTACTCGACGCTCTCAAGCAGCCTGGCGCGGAGCGCCATGTGCGCGCTCTTGAGCCCGGCCAGAATTCCGTCCTCGAAGTTCCACTCGCCGCTCGCCATCAAGTCGGCGAAATCGTTCGGATTGCGGATGTCCTCCGAGGTGAGCCCGGGATGAATCGCGCGCGCCATCGCGAGGACCTTGGTCTCCTGCTGCGCGATCATGTCGAGCATCAGGCGATCGACGAGCGCCAATGTATTTCGCGTTGCCGCCGCCATTGGTAAATCGTAACCCGTTTCGCGGCCGCTTCGCCATCGTCGAGCCGATTCTTTGCGCGGATTCGAGCAAGCGACCTTCTTGGCGGCTGCGCGCTTTGATAAACTTGATTCACAGGCGACAAAAACGATGTCCAACGAATTGCTTGCTCCCGATAAATTCTTTCTTAACCGCTTCGGCGTGAGCGAGCGCAGTTTCGAGCGAATCCTCGGCACTGCGCTCGAACGCAAGGCCGATTACGCCGATCTCTACTTCGAGTACCGCAGCGCCGAGGGTCTCGGGCTCGAGGAATCGATGGTGAATCACACCAGCAAGAGCGTGAGCCACGGCGTCGGCGTGCGCGTGTGCGCCGAGGATCGCACCGGCTACGCGTATTCCGACGAAGTCACGATCGACAGGATGCGCCTTGCGGCGGAGGCCGCCCGCGCGATCGCCGATCAGCGCGGTACGACAGCGGCCGCGGTGCGGGTCGGCACTCCGGTCGCGCGTCATGCGCTGTACGATCTCGACAGCACCCCGCTCGAAGTTCCGGTGCAGGAGCGTGCGCGGCTGCTGAGCGAGATCGATCGCGTGGTGCGCGCCTCCGATCCGCGCGTGAAGAACGTGATGGCGTCGTTCGCGTGCGAGCGGAAGATCGTGATGGTCGTGAACAGCGACGGGCAAGTCGCGGCCGACGTGCAGCCGCTGTGCCGGCTCAACGTCACCGTAATCGCCGACGACGGCAAGGGTCGCCAGATGGGCTCCTACGGCGGCGGCGGGCGCGTCGAGTGGAACTACTTCATCGAAAATGACCGCTGGCGCGAGTACGCGCTGGAAGCGGCGCGGCAGGCGATCGTGAATCTCGACGCGGTCGATGCGCCCGCGGGCGAGATGGTGGTCGTGCTCGGCCCGGGATGGCCCGGAATTTTGCTTCACGAAGCGATTGGCCACGGGCTGGAAGGCGACTTCAACCGCAAGGGCGTGTCGGCATTCGCGAATCGAATCGGCCAGAAAGTCGCGAGCGAACTTTGCACGGTGATCGACGACGGCACCATCCCGAATCGCCGCGGCAGCCTGAACGTTGACGACGAAGGCACGCCCACTTCGCGCACGGTGCTGATCGAAAAGGGAATCCTGCGCGGCTATCTGCAGGACCGGATGAACGCGCGGCTGATGAAGATGGCGCCCACCGGCAACGGACGGCGCGAGAGCTTTGCGCATTCGCCGATGCCCCGAATGACCAACACCTTCATGCTTAACGGCGAATCCACGCCCGAGGAGATAATAAAGTCGGTCAAGAACGGCCTCTATGCGGTCAGCTTCGGCGGCGGACAGGTCGATATCACCAACGGCAAATTTGTTTTCTCCGCGAGCGAGGCTTACCTGATCGAGGACGGCCAGGTGACGCGGCCGGTCAAGGGCGCCACGCTTATCGGCAACGGTCCCGACGTGCTGACCCGGGTCTCGATGGTCGGCAACAACCTCGCGCTCGACGCCGGGATCGGGACCTGCGGCAAGGATGGCCAATCGGTGCCGGTGGGCGTGGGTCTGCCGACGATTCGAATCGACGGCATAACGGTCGGCGGCACGCGCGCCTGACAAATGGAATGAGAATGAGAATAATCTGATGGCGACGGTTGATATTGAACTCGCCAACTGGGCGCTCGACGAGGCCAGGCGCAAAGGCGCCAGCGCGGCGGAAGTTCTGTGCGTGACCGCGGAGTCTCTTGCTGCCGGTGTGCGGCTGGGCGAAGTCGAGAAACTCAAGAGCTCGCGCGAGCGGCGGCTGGGTCTACGGGTGTTTTGCGGACAGTCTTCCGCGACCTCATCGACGGCCGAACTGGAGCGCGATTCACTGGGCGACTTCATCGCGAACACGGTCGAGCTTGCGCGCTTGTCGGCCGCCGATCCGTGGGCCGGATTGCCCGACCCTTCGATGCATCCGAAGTCATTGCCCGAGCTTTCGCTGGCGGATCCTGACAGCGGAATAGTGGCCGCGGATCGCGCGCTCGAGATCGCGCGCACCGCCGAGAACGCGGCGCTGAAATTCGATCCGCGCATGAAGAACTCCGAGGGGGCCGAATTCAGCTCCGGGCGCGGCCAGATTCTGTTCGCCAACAGCCAGGGTTTTTCAGGCGAGTATTCCGGCACCTCGTACACCCTTGTCGTGCAGCCGATCGCGCAAGACGGCGACGCGATGCAACAGGGATTCTGGTACACCTCGAACCGCCGCTTCGGAAAACTCGAAGATGCGGAGTCGGTCGGAATAACCGCTGCCAGGCGGGCGATTCGCCGGCTCGGAGCGCGCAAGATCAAGACGATGCGCGCGCCGATCGTCTTCGATCCCGACATGGCTGCGGGATTGATTCGATCGATTGCCGGCGCAGCTTCGGGTCCCTCGCTGTACAAGGGAGCGTCATTTCTGGTGGGACAGTTGGGCAATCCGATCGCCGCCCCCGGCGTTACTATCATCGACGACGCGCTGATCCCCGGCGGTCTTGGCTCCAAGCCGTTCGACGGCGAGGGGTTGCCGACCTCCCGCAAGAACCTGGTGGACAAGGGCGTGCTCGCGACCTACCTGCTCGACTGCTATTCAGCGCGCAAGCTCGGTCTGGCTCCCACGGGCAACGCCGCGCGTTCGGTGGGCGAGGCTCCCAGCGTCTCGACCACCAATCTGTACCTGGCGCCCGGCAGCTATACGCCCGCGCAGATAATCGGATCGGTGAAGCAGGGACTGTACCTGACCGAGATCATCGGTTTCGGCGTGAACATGGTCACCGGGGACTATTCGCGGGGCGCGGGTGGAATATGGATTGAGAACGGCGAACTCGCCTATCCGGTGAATGAAATCACCATCGCGGGCAACCTGAAAGACATGATGGCCGGCGTCGAGATGATCGGCAACGATCTCAACTGGCGTTCATCCACCGTCGCGCCCACGATCAAGATAGCCGAGATGACGATCGCCGGGGCCTGAGCGCTTGCGATAATTTATTACAGGTATTTCGGCTCCGCTTGACCGAGGCGCGCATCTGAGCACCGCGACGGCCGATGATGAATTTCAGTTTGCCCTAAACCGGAAAATGGTTAGCTTAATCAGCAAGGAAAACCGACGATCGCATGAACGCCAACCGATTCACCGAAAAACTCCAGGAGGCGCTCGGGCGCGCGCAAAACGCCGCGCTCAGCGCGCATAACCAGGCCGTCGACGTCGAGCATTTGCTAGCGTCGCTGCTCGAAGATGACGAAGGCCTGGCGTCCTCGATCATGAAGCTGACGGGCGTCGATCGCGACGCGATCCGCCGCAAGCTCGCCGCCGAACTCGGCAAAATTCCGCAAGTAACCGGCGGCGGCTCTGACAGCGGGCAGGTTTACGCGACCCAGCGCCTGGGCCGGGTGCTGGCGCGCGCAGAGCAGGAGGCGGGCAAGCTCAAGGACGAGTACGTTTCGGTCGAGCACGTGTTGATCGCGATGCTCGATGAGCCGGGCGCCGCTTCGAAAATTCTGCGCGAAGCCGGTTTGACCCACGACAAGCTGATGGCCGTGCTCAAGAAGGTCCGCGGCAACCAGCGCGTCACCTCGTCGAATCCCGAGGCGACCTACCAGTCGCTGGAAAAATACGGCCGCGACCTGACCAAGCTCGCGTCGGCCGGCAAAATCGATCCGGTGATAGGACGCGACGAGGAAATTCGACGCGTAATCCAGGTTCTCTCGCGCCGCACCAAGAACAACCCGGTGCTGATCGGCGAGCCGGGGGTCGGCAAGACCGCGATTGTCGAGGGCCTTGCGCGGCGAATCGTTGCGGGCGATGTGCCCGAGGGCGTCAAGAATCGCAAGCTGGTCGCGCTCGACATGGGAGCGCTGATAGCGGGCGCCAAGTTCCGCGGCGAGTTCGAGGAACGGCTCAAGGCCGTGTTGAAGGAGGTGCAGGAAGCCGCGGGCGAGATAATTCTGTTCATCGATGAGTTGCATACCGTCGTCGGCGCCGGCGCCGCTGAAGGCGCGATGGATGCGTCGAACCTGCTCAAGCCCATGCTGGCGCGCGGCGAACTGCATTGCATCGGTGCGACCACGCTCAACGAGTACCGCAAGTATATCGAGAAAGACGCGGCGCTGGAGCGGCGCTTTCAGCCCGTGATGGTCGAGGAGCCGAGCGTCGAGGACACCATCTCGATTCTGCGCGGGCTGAAGGAACGTTACGAAGTCCATCACGGAATTCGAATCAAGGACGCCGCGCTGGTGACGGCCGCGGTGCTCTCAAAACGCTACATCACCGATCGATTCCTGCCCGACAAGGCGATCGACCTGATGGACGAAGCGGCGGCCAAACTGCGCACCGAGAAGGAGTCGATGCCGGTCGAGATCGACGAGGTCAATCGGCGCGTGATGCAGCTGGAAATCGAGCGCGAGGCGCTCAAGCGCGAGACCGATCAGTCCTCGCGCGATCGGCTGCAGAAACTCGAGAAGGAGCTCGCCGAGATCAAGGAAAAGCGTTCGGGCCTGCAGGCGCAGTGGGAAACCGAAACGAGCGGACTGGAGAAACTCGCAAAAATTAAAGCCGAGATCGAACAAACCAGGCTTGCGATCGAAAAAGCCAAGCGCGAGTACGACCTCAACAAGGTCGCGGAGCTGCAGTACGGCAAGCTCGCGTCGCTCGAAAAGGAGCTCGGCGCCGAGGAGCAGAAGCTCGTCGAGAAGCACTCCGGCGGCAAGCGATTGATCAAGGAAGAAGTGGACGAGGACGATATCGCCGAAGTCGTCGCGCGATGGACCAAAATTCCCGTCTCGCGCCTGCTCGAAGGCGAGGTGCAGAAGCTCGCGCATCTCGAGGAGCATCTGCACAAACGCGTCATCGGCCAGGACGAAGCGGTGATCGCCGTTTCCGATTCGGTAATTCGCGCCCGCTCCGGACTCAAGGATCCCAACCGCCCGATCGGGTCCTTCATTTTTCTCGGCCCCACCGGCGTGGGCAAGACCGAACTGGCGCGCGCGCTGGCCGAGTTCCTGTTCGACAGCGAAGCCGCGATGATCCGAATCGACATGTCCGAGTACATGGAGAAGCACACCGTCTCGCGGCTGGTCGGCGCGCCTCCGGGCTATGTCGGCTTCGAGGAGGGCGGGCAACTGACGGAAGCCGTGCGGCGCCGTCCGTACTCGGTAATCCTGTTCGACGAGATCGAAAAAGCGCACGCCGACGTGTTCAATATCCTGCTGCAATTGCTCGACGACGGCCGGCTTACCGACGGTCACGGACGCACGGTAGATTTCCGCAACACCGTTGTGATCATGACGTCGAATATCGCCAGCCAGATTATTCTCGGGTTCAAGGGACAGGACTACGAGAAGATGAAGGCGCAGGCGCTCGAGGTCTTGCGCCAGAGTTTCAGGCCCGAGTTTCTCAACCGGGTTGACGAGGTCGTCGTGTTCCATCCGCTGACCCGCGAAGAGCTGCGCCAAATAGTCGGCATCCAACTGGTGCGGCTGCGCGCGCGGCTCGAGGAGCGCAAGATCGAGCTCGAATTGACCGACAAAGCGCGCGATTATCTGGCCGAGCATGGCTACGATCCGTCGTATGGGGCGCGTCCGTTGAAACGACTCATCCAGCGCGAGCTCGAGACGGCGCTGGGGCGGAAATTGCTCGCGGGTGAGATTCGCGACAGTTCGCGGGTCACGGTCGATGCCGGCGCTCGAGGGCTGAAGTTCTCGAGCCAGCCGCTGGCCAGCGCCACGTAATGCTACTTTTGCCTTCGGCATGAGAAGGCGGGTATGCTCGGGGTGGTTGTCATAAAGAAGCAGAGCCGGGAGATTTTCAGAAAAGTGATTGGTCCGCATTCCAGGGTGATTCGCGCCGCGGGATTGATGCTCGCCGTTGCGATTGCGATCGCGGCGATCCCGGCGCCGGCTGCTTGTTTCCCGTGGAGTATCGACATGTACCGCGGGCCGGAGATTCAGCCGTTCGCCGAGGCGCCGCGCGTCACTCCCGCGGACACAATTCCGGTTCATGGCGGAGAACCGCCGATGAGCCTCGAGCAGGCGGCGATCAAGATGCACAACCCCTTGCAGGCGACGCCGGAAAATCTCGCCAAGGGTAAAGAGCAGTTCAATGCCTACTGCGCGCCGTGTCACGGAGAATCGGCGCAGGGTAACGGCCCCGTCGCGCACATCCTGGCAAAGCCGCCGAAAAGTCTGCTCATTGGCGTCATCAAGGATCGTCCCGACGGCTATATCTACGGCGTGATCCGCGACGGTGTTCTGTCGAGTCCCTCCTACGCTGAAGAAATGCCCGCCGAGCAGCGCTGGCAGGTCGTGATGTACCTGCGATCGATGCAGAGTGCAGCGGCCGCAAAAGCCAAGGTCGCCGGCAACTGACGGTTGCCGGCGCGGCGCCCGCCAGCCTTCCACAATTGCGATCCGAAGGAGTGCTTTCGGTCGTCGATTCAAATCGGTTTAATTGATTATCGATTGCTGACGCGGCGTGGCTAGTATAGAGATTGATTCTCATTCTCATTTAGGTTAAACACAAATAATTCACGTCAGGCGATGGAACCTTTCCGAGCCGACTGCGTATTGCCATGGGCGAGGTGGATCGAGGAGTTGCGAGAAGCGAGCGGTTTTCCGAATAGCGCGGCGTGAGGAACCCCGATGCGAACAAAGTCTCTCCGGATCGTTCTTGTGTCGCTCAGTCTATTGAGCGTTCCCGCCCACGCGAGAGCCGAGGTCATGTCGCTTCAGCAGGTTGTAGCCGAGGTTCAAACTCAAAATCCGCAGGTTCGCGGGGCGCTTCATCGATGGGAATCGGCAACTCACCACATAATTCAAAACTACACGCCGGCGGATCCGCAGTTCACGTTTCTGGATTCAGACAGCCCTGATCATTGGCTCGGCGGCGGCACCGATCTTCACAATGTCACGGTCACTCAGTCCTTGCAGTTCCCGGGAAAGGGTCTGCTGCAGGGCCAAGAGGCAAAACGGACTGCCGAGATCGCGCGGCTTACCTACTTTGCCGCTGTTCGCGACATCAAGGCACAGGCGGAAACCGGCTATTACCAGCTCCAGCTCGATAACGCCCTGATCGATCTCTTCACCGAAAACGTCGCGAACCTTGAGCGGGTTCAGAAGGTCACCCAAATCGCGTATGCGGCGAGCATGGTAACCCAGGGCGACTACATCAACGGCCAGTTCGCACTCGAAGCAGACCGGGAAACGCTGCGTCAGGGGCGAGTTACGGTTGCAAACGATAAGACTGCCCTGAATGTCTTACTTGCCCGGCGCCCGGACGAGCCATTGGAAGTCGATCGTGCCTTCGACCTTGCGCCCTTCGAAACCAGTCTCGATGAGATCGTCGCGCGCGCGATTGCCGCGCGTCAGGAGATTCTCCAAGCCGCCCTCGCCCAGCAAAACCAGAGTACCGCGCTGACACTGGCGCGTCTCGAATACGCGCCCGACTATTCGCTGGGTTTCACCTTCGATCATTACCTGATTGCCAGCTGGGCGCCGACGCTGAGTCACACCGAAGACTACAGCTTCACCGTAGGCTTCAACGTGCCGATTTTCTTCTGGGCCAAGAACGAAGACATCGCGAAAGCCCATCAGGATCTGGAGGCCGCCAAAGAAGACCTCTCGTCGATCCGCATCCAGACCGCGGGGCAAGTCACCACGCTCTATCGCCAGATACTTCGTTCGCGCGAAACCGCGCTCCTGTATAGAGATACGCTTATCCCACTCGCACGTCAGGCATTCGAGGTCATGATGGTCGCGTACCAGAACGAGAAGGTTGATTTTACCACGCTCATATCGGCGTTCCGTCAGGAAAGCGATTCAAGGGCGACGTATCTGCAGGCGGTGAATCAGCTATTGGCGGGGAAAGTGGCCATCGAGCAGGCGGCGGGAGGAAATCTCCAATGACGTTGATCAGGCCTTCCCGGCCGCGGCTACTGGTCACTTGGTTACTCGCAGTGATTGCGAGCGCGACGATTGGTTGCGGCCGTTCTCCAAGCGTTACTGCAAATGACCAGCCGGGTCTGGAATTGCCGAAATTTATTCACCAGGGACAAGGTCCCGAGTTGATGGAACTGGCTCAGGCGGATTTGCCGGGCATGACTATGACGACCATCCAATCGGTCGATCTACCCGGGACTCTGGAAACGTCGGGGCAGGTTACCTTCGACGATCGTCGAGTGGCCTCCATTATTTCGCGGGTGGCAGGCCGTATCGAGGAAGTGCGGGTCTCGCAGTGGGATTATGTTCAACGCGGCCAGGCGATCGCCACGCTCTACAGCCCGGACATCATGACTGCTGAGGCGGAGTATCTTCAAGCCAAGGACTCTGTTTCCAAGCTGGCGGGCATCAATAATGGCGAGTTCGGACGCGCGATGCTGGAAGCATCGAGACGAAAGCTAGACCTACTGGGGATCGAGCCTGAGCAGATAGCGAAGATCACGGTACCGGCTCCAACCTTCGTGATGCACGCACCGATAAGCGGAAATATAGTTCAGAATCAGACCCTGCGCGGTTCGGCGGTTAATCCCGGCGACGTATTGTATTCACTCGGCACACTCGAAGACGTCTGGATTACCGCAGACATCTACGAAGATGAGCTTGCTCGCGTGAAACCCGGGCAGGAGCTCTCAGCGGTCACCACCGCATACCCCGACGAGACTTTCCATGGAACGATTGCACGGATCAGTCCCAACGTCGATCCGACCACGCATACTGCCCAGATTCGCTGCGAAGTAAAGAATCCCGGTTTTAAGTTGAAGCCGCAAATGCTCGCGCGCGTCACGATCGCGGTGCGGCCCGGGCAAGCGCTGCTAGTGCCGCTGGACGCACTCGTGTTTGAAACCGACAAGTACTTCGCATACGTCGATGCCGGTAACCACATGCTCGAACGGCGCACGGTCGTGATCGGTGCGTGGGATCAGGAAGGCTATGCACGCGTGATCTCAGGACTAAGAGCGGGCGATCGCGTCGTCACGGGTGAGACAATCCAGGTCAACGCCCTCTGGCATCAAGCACGCGGAGAGAGCTCATAGCCGGGCGGTCTATCGCCTTCAAGGGTTAAAGCGATGATTCAAGCATTGATGGCGCTGGCGCTTCGCGAGCGCGCGGTCGTGATAGGCGCCGCCGTGCTTTTGCTGCTGGCGGGGCTTTATTCATTCTCACAGCTTGACATCGAAGCTTATCCCGATCCTGTGCAACCCATGACCGAGGTTCTGACGCTGCCCAACGGTCTCAGCGCCGAGGAGGTCGAGAAACTCGTCACGGTCCCGACTGAGTATGGGATGAGCGGTATGCTTCATTTGACATCGATGGAATCCATATCGCTATACGGGCTATCCGACGTCCGCCTGTACTTCGATTGGGACAGTGATTACGAGTTTGACCGCACTCAGACGATAAACCAGTTGCAGTTCGTTACTCTTCCCCAGGGTATCCAGGCTGGCCTGTCGGCGGAAAACCCCATCGGTGAGATCTATCGATATACCGTCAGAGCCCCCGATCACGACCTGGTCAAAGAGAAAGAGGTCGAGGACTGGATTTGTCAGAAACAGTTTAAGACCGTGCCTGGAGTGCTCGACGTCTCGGGCTTTGGCGGTCTCACGAAAGAGTACCACGTCGAAGTTGACCCGCAGAAACTCAATCACTACTCCATACCGCTTTCCCAGGTGATCAGTTCGATTCAGAACTCGAACACCAATTCGGGAGGAAGCTATCTCAACGTGGGCGAACAGGCATTCGATGTGCGGGGGCTTGGGTTGATCCGCGGGGTCGGCGACATCGGCAACGTCGTGCTCACATCGAACAAGTCGACCCCGATCAGGATAAAGAATGTGGCGGACGTGTCGGTGGGGTGGGCGCCGCGGCTGGGTATCGTTGGAATGAATTACGAGGACGAGGTCGTCGAAGGAATCGTCCTGATGCGCAAGTACGGCAACACCCTTGCGACATTAAAGGGTGTAGAGGCAAAGACCGAGCAGCTGAATACCACGGGTATGCTGCCCAAAGGCTACAAGATAGTGCCGTATTACGATCGAAGAGGTTTGGTCTATACGACGCTTCGGACCGTTCTCGAGAATCTGACGCTCGGTATGGTGCTTGTGTTCCTGGTGCTGATTTTCTTCCTGGGCAATTTTCGGACTGCAATTATCGCGGCGGTAAACATTCCGCTGGCCATGCTCGGGGCCTTCATCTTGCTCTATCTGTCCGGCACGCCGGCAAACTTGCTTTCCCTGGGCGCGGTAGATTTTGGAATTATTATCGATTCGACGATAATCGTCGTCGAAAATATCTATCGACATCTAACTACCGATTCTTCCAAGGGCGAGAATACTTTTCAGTGCATCCTGAACGCTTCCAAGGAAGTCGGCGGACCGATGTTCTACTCGACGCTGATCTTTTTGATCGCGTTCCTTCCGCTCTTTACGATGCGCGGGGTGGAAGGTGCGATCTTTTCCCCGATGTCGCACACCTACGGATACGCCTTGACGATCGCGATTCTGCTGGCCGTGATGCTCTCGCCCGTTCTGAGTTCCATCCTTCTTCACAAAGGCATGAAGGAAACGCACAACTTTGTCTGGGAAGCGTTTCACAACTTCTACCACAACCTATTCGTGCGAATTTTGCGCTGGCCGCGGCTGACGCTGGTGATCATCTGCGTAGTCATGGCCGCCGGCTTGTCGCTTTTCCCGCGTTTGGGAGGTGAGTTTCTACCCAAACTGGAAGAAGGCAATATCTGGGCGCACGCCATAATGCCGACGACGATCAATCTGCCGCAAGGCGCAAAGCTGGTAAGTCAGATGCGCGCGATATTTTTGTCGTTTCCAGAGGTATCGAGTGCTGTATCTCAGCTTGGCAGGCCTGACGATGGCACTGAGACCACGAGTTTTTTCAACGTCGAGTTCGCTGTCGACCTGAAGCCCGAGGGGACGTGGCCGGAAGGCATGACCAAAGAGCGTCTAGTTTCGGAGATCGACGACAAGTTGCGCAGGCGATTCCGGGGCGTCAGCTTCTCGTATTCACAAAATATCGAAGACAACATTGACGAGGCGCTTTCGGGCGTAAAAGCGGGCGAGAACGCGGTGAAGGTATTCGGCTATGATCTCGATACCGATCAGTCAATAGCTACCCGGCTTGAAGAGACATTGAAACAGGTCCCCGGCGTAACCGACGTTTTCATGTACAAGTCGCTCGGGCAGCCGAACATAGTCGTCGAGCCTGACCGTGACGCCGCCGCGCGATACGGACTGAACTCCGGTGACGTCTCGACAATCGTGCAGGCGGCGATCGGCGGGTTGCCGGCGACCCAGGTACTCGAAGGCGACCGGAGCTTCCCGTTGGTGGTGCGATGGAAGCCCCAGTATCGGCAGACCATCGAGGCAATGCGCAACATTCGGGTCAACGTTCCTACCGGCGGCTATGTGCCGCTCGGACAAATTGCGCGCGTCGAGGCATCCGAGGGTGCTTCATTCATTTATCGTGGAGATCTCCAACGCTACGTACCGGTACGTTTTTCGGTAAGAGGCCGTGACCTTCAGGGCGCGGTCGCCGAGGCCAAGGCGCGCGTCGCTAGCGAAATCCAGATGCCTGAGGGCACGCATCTCGAATGGGTGGGAGAGTATGGAGAGCTGCACGCCGCCAACCAGCGGCTTGCGATCGTAGTTCCGCTGGCACTCTTGTTGGTAATGGGCGTCCTCTATGCCGCCACGCTTTCGGTGGTTAATACCCTTATATTGATGGCCCAGATTCCGCTTGCGTGTCTAGGTGGGGTCTTGGCCTTGGTAGTAACAGGCACACCATTCAGTGTTTCTGCCGCGGTCGGATTCATTTCAATTTTTGCGATTGCGATCATGGACGGCATTCTGCTGAACTTCTACATCCACCAGCTTTGGGAAGAGGGTTATTCGCTGGTCGATTCGATCGTAAAGGGAGCCGACCGCCGTTTCCGTGCAGTCATGATGACAGCGCTGGTCGACGGTCTGGGCTTGCTGCCGGCGGCACTTTCCACTCGAATCGGCGCCCAAACGCAGCGTCCGCTCGCCATCGTCGTGATTGGCGGGGCGATTTCGATCGCGTTGCTGACGCGAGTGTTTCAGCCGACGCTGGTATATGTACTGCACAATTATGTTGGTCTGTCGGAAGAGCGCAGAACGACGCCGCCGGAAATGCCAGACAACTTTCCGACGCGGGACTAGTCCGGCGGGCCCGGAGCGGGGCAGATTTTAACGAGCCGACTTGTGCAATCCCGGCGCCAACGAACTTCGCGCCTCCGCCAAGCCTCGCCGCGCACCGCGAACCGTGGTAAACGGCGGGAGGAGGATCGGAGCGATGGAATTCGAGATGCTCGCGAGCGGCTATGGCCTGCTCGAAGCGCCGCGTGTCGATGATCTCGGCCGTCTCTACTTCAGTGACATTCCCAACGGCGGCGTTTACCGGCGCAATCCCGGCGGCAACGTCGAAACGCTGATCCCCAAGCGCAAGGGCGTCGGCGGGATGATCTTCAACGCCAGCGGCGGGCTCGTGCTCACCGGCCGCGGCCTGATTCATTGGGATGAGAAAACCGGCAAGAGCCGCGATCTGTTCGTCGCCTGGGCAGGCAAGCCCGTCAGCATGAACGATCTCACCACCGACGATCACGGCAGCATTTACACCGGAACCGTCAACTTCGATCCGTTGAGCAACGACCAGCCGATTCCGGGCAGCCTGTTCCGCATCGATCCTCCCGGCCGCGCAGTGAAGTTGTGGGACGGCATCGAGGTCAGCAACGGTCTCGGCCTCAGCCCCGACAGAAAACACCTGTATCATTCGGATTCCCCCACCGGCGCGGTGTGGGTTTACGACGTCACTCACGAGCGCGGCGTCAAGGACCGGCGCATCTTTGTCAAGATGCCCGCGGGATGGCCCGACGGGCTGGCGGTCGATGCGCAAGGGGGAGTGTGGGTTGCGGCTTTCCGCGCCGGCGAGGTCGTCCATTTCTCGAAAGACGGCGCCGTAGCCAGGCGAATCAAGTTGCCGGCCACGATGGTGACCAGCCTGGTCTTCGGAGGCCGCGACATGCGGGATCTCTACGTCGTGACGGCGGACAACACCGATGATCCAAATCGCAAGGGAACGATTTTCCGCGCGCGCGCCGACGTGCCCGGCCTGCCGGTGCCGAAAGCGAACTTTTAGTTTTTAACTCTCGACAGCAGCCCGGGCCGCGATAGGATCCTCCGGCGGTTGCTCGCGCGACCCAGCCAGCAGTGCGCCGGCCGCGATCGTCAATACGAATGCGCCAACCCGCATCGCGGCGGCCATCGAACCCGCCGGCAATCGTTCGCCGAACGCGATCATCCCGCCGGCGATCGGTACGATGTTCGACAGCGCCCCCGACAGCGGCATCGCGATTATCCCGCGCGCCGAATGAAACGAGTTCTGCAGCAGGACAATCCCTGCGATGTTGGCGACGATCAGGCCGTACACGTAAGGATTCGATACGATTCGAAGCGCGAGCGAAGCGGCGCCGCCGGCGATGAACTCTTCCGTCATCGCCTTGGTGAACAATCCCCCCAGGCCGAACGCGACGCCGGATAGAATCGCCGCCGCCGCGCCGCTGGCGTTCAGCCGTGCGACGGCCATCGGCGCGAGCCCTGCAACCGCCAACAGCGCGGAGAACATCAGCAGCGTTCCGGGTTCGAACTCACCTTCGGTTTCGCCGGCCTGAAGCGACAGCGTAAGCATCAGCATCCCGAACACGATCGCGCCGATGCCGGCCCATTCGCGTCCATTCGCGCGCTCGCCAAGAATCACCACCGACGCGATTACGAACAGCGCGATTCCGCCCTGCATCATCACCGCCACCATCGATACCGGCGCCCTCGACACCGCAATCACGTAGAGCGCCCAGCCCACGGTCTGCACGCCGAGTCCGCCGATCCACATGGGATCGCGAAGCCAGGCGACGATCGCGCCGATCACATGCGCGCCGGCCGCCATTGGCAGATGCGCCGAGCGGCTCTTCATCATCAGCAGGCCGAGCGCCATCAGCACGCTGGCAACGATCGCGATGGACAGGTAGAGGATCACCGCGTTCAGCTCTTGACTTCGCGCATCGCGCCGCCTCGGATCACCTTGAACCGGCGTCCGGCCCACATCACTTTGTTGCTGAGCAGGCTGGCAAACCAGACCCCGGTCATTATCAGGTCCTTGATCGGAACCATCCAGAGATCGGCCAGCATCTCGGGCATCTTGAGCACGCGGCCGACGATTGCCGCCGACATCGTGAGCCGCGCCGCAACTACCAGCACCAATGCCGCAAAAGCCGCGGCGCTGCCGCGTGAGGTCGCCAGCAGCATCAGCGCCCAGAACGGGCCGTGGATCAGGATTGTCGCGATGCTTACCGGGCGCACGAAGCGGTAGGTGCGCGCCCAGCGGAGTTGATGACGCCAGAATTCAGCGAAGCTCTGTTCCTCGCACGTCAACGTGACCAGCGAATCGGACAGTTTGATCTCATAGCCCTGCATGTTGGTGAAGTTGCCCAGGTAGAAGTCGTCGGCGAGCATGTCCTTGACCGCGCGGAATCCGCCGGCGGCCTCCAGCACCCGGCGTTTGATGGCGATCGTCGCGCCGAGTGCATAATGCATCGGCTCGATCATTTCGGCGATCAGAATCTGCGGTAGAAAATCGGTGTTGACGTAGAGCGCCTCCAGCCGCGACGCGAACGAGCCGCCCGGGCGCGCCCGATACGCGCAGGTCACGATGCCGATTTTCTCGTCGGAGATCAGTTCGCCGACAATCCGCTTGAGGTAGTCGCGCTCGACGGATACATCGGCGTCGCTCAGTACGAACACCTCGGCCTTCTCGGCCCGATCCGCCATCTTGATCAGCTTCGCGACCTTGTGATTGCTGCAGTCGGGCTCTTCGCCAACGACCAGCGTGATGCTCGCGTACTGGTAGCGTTGGCGGATTGCGACCGGAATTTCGGCGGCCGCATCCTCGTAGTTCTCGACGGCAAAATAAAAGTCGGCCCGCGGGTACGCGATTTCCAGAAAGCTGATCAGGTTGGCCGCCAGCGAATTGCTGGTCCCATGCAGCGGCTTCAGCACTGCCACGCGCGGTGGAATCTTGGGCAGCGGGGGCAGGGGAGAAGTCATGCGCCGCGCAAACCTGATCGCAGCGATTGTCGCGGCGGCGTAATAGAGCACCGACACGCACACGCCCGCAGCCGGTAAAGCCATCCAGATTGTCATCGAATGATTCGCGCGCCAACCTGACCCGGCGCGGCAGATGGCGCCACAGACATTCTTGCTGCGGACCTCGCGCCTGTCCTTACTCGCGCCTGGAATTCGCCGTCAGGCCGGCGCCTGCTGCGCCGTCTGATTCCGTCGCTGGCGCATCGTCGAAAGAAACTGCCGCCCCTCGCTCAGCATCCGCCTGGTCTCTTCCATCGACGTCATCATCTTCTTGACCGATTTGAAGATGTACTTCGGGCGGAAGTAGAAGCTGCGATAAAAGCGCTCGACCGCGCCGTAAATCTCGTCGTTGGTCAGGCCAGGATAGGTGATCGTGCACTTCTGATAGCCGGATTCATCGAGCAGCGGATCGACCGCCAGAAATCCGTTCTCGGTCACATAGTCGAACAGCTCCGTGCCCGGGTACGGCGACGCGAGCGACACCTGGATCGTCTCGCAGTCCATCTCTCGCGCGAAGCGGATCGATTCCTCGATCGTGTCCTTGTTCTCGCCGGGAAGTCCCAGGATAAAAGTACCGTGAATCAAAATCCCCAGTTCGTGGCAATCCTTGGTGAAGCGTCGCGCTCGATCGATTCCGACGCCCTTCTTGATATTCTTCAAAATCTGCGCGTTGCCCGACTCGTAGCCGACCACGAACAGCCTGAGCCCGCCGTCCTTCATGATCTTCAGCGTTTCATAGTCGACGTTGGCGCGTGAATTGGTGGACCACGTGATTCCCAGTGGCTTCAGCAACTGCGCGATTTTGCGCGCGCGCGCCGGGTCCGCGGTAAAGGTGTCGTCGTCGAAGAACAGTTCCTTCATCTTCGGGAACTTCGACTTCATCGCCGCCACTTCCTCGAACACATTCTCCGGGCTCCGCACGCGATAGCGATGCCCCTGCGTGACCTGCGGCCACAGGCAGAACGTGCATCGCGCCGGGCATCCGCGCCCGGTGTACATCGACACGTACGGATATTGGCAGTACGGACTGTTGTACTTCAGGTAGTCGAGGTTCTTTTCATACACCTCGGTGACGAACGGCAACTTGTCGAGTTCTTCGTCGGTCAGCGCCGCACGATCGGGATTGTGATGCAGCCCGCCGTCCTTCCGATAGCTGATTCCGCCGATCGTGCTCCAGTCGCGCCCCTGCGCCACTTCCAGCATCGAGTAGTCGAATTCCTTGCGCGCCGCGATATCGATCGCCGGCGACAGTTTCAGCGTTTCGTCGGGCCGCGCCGTCGGATGCCCCCCGACCATCGCGATGATTGCGTCCGGATTCGCCGCCTTGATTGCTTCCGCGGTGCGCGCATCCATCCGTAAAGACGGCGTCGAGGTGTGAATCACGACCAGGTCGTAGTTCTTTGCCTCGTTGACCGTCATCTCGACCGTGTAGTTATGCGGCGGCGCGTCGAGCAGGCGTGCGCCCGGGATCATCCCCGCCGGATAAGCCAGCCACGTCGGATACCAGAACGACCAGACCTCGCGCGTCGCTTGGTAGCGCGAGCCCGCTCCCCCGTCGAAGTCGTCGTACGAGGGCGGATTCAGAAAAAGCGTCTTCATCACATCCATAGGCAAAGCATACCCCACGCCTGTCCGATTGGTTAGTCAGCGACTATACAAATCGCGACCACCGAAGGCAACAATGTGCGAAACTTATACTCACTTACCGACCGCCCCGTCTGCCCTTGATCCTAAAAACCCCGCATTTTCGCGGCTTTTCCCTCGATCACGGCGCGGCCGGCCCCTGCTTGCGCGCGACGACAATCATCCGCCGCGTGCCTATCGCATACGCCTCGCCATCGAATCCCCCGAACACCGCCGTCACGTGCAGCCCCACCCGTTCCAGGAGGCGGGTCATCTCGGTCAGCG
Source organism: Binatus soli (SeqCode) (assembly GCF_050015535.1). Taxonomy (NCBI): domain Bacteria; phylum Candidatus Binatota; class Binatia (SeqCode); order Binatales (SeqCode); family Binataceae (SeqCode); genus Binatus (SeqCode); species Binatus soli (SeqCode). Next base: position 62,027 of record NZ_JBEKBF010000013.1, read on the forward strand.
TATAGAGCCGGATGATATGTCCGATCGACTCGCGGCGGCTTCCCTTCGGGTCCACCACGATGAAATGCACGTGCATGCGGCTGGTCGCGAGATCCAGGTCGCGCCGCTCGACGTACAAAGTTCCGTCGGCGCCGGTATGCCAGTCGTTCTGGACATAGTTATCGATCGCCCACTCGCGGTTCAGCATGTCCAGCAGGATCCGTCCGCCGGCCTTCAGCGCTTTGGCCGCCGATTCCAGCACTTTCAAATCCTCGGCTTCGGACTCCAAATATCCGAATGACGAATACATATTGACGATCGCGTCGAACTTGTTTTCGAACGGGATCTTGCGCATGTCGGCGGCGATCGTCTCGATTGTGACCTTGCCCGCCTTGGCCGCCTGCTTCGCGAGTTCCAGGTACTCGGGATTCAGATCGAGACCGGTTACTCGCAAGCCACGTTTCGCCAACTGGATCGAATGCCGCCCCTGGCCACAGCACAGGTCGAGCACCGATGCGCCCGGCTTGAGCTCGAGCGCGCTCGCGACGAAGGCGCTCTCTTTTTCAGCCCGCTCTTCGGTGAACGTGTGGCCATAGACGTTCAGGTAGTCGGCGCGGAAAAAATCCACGTACCAGGCAGGGCCTTGCGATGCCATCGCGTCCCTCACAAACTGTGCGGGTTCTCGCTTCAGGTGCGGATAAGAACTACCGGGCGTGAGGCGACCCAGCGGCGCAGGAAAGCCACCAGCAATGGACGCGTCACAGTCGTCAGGGCGACTGCGTTAACCAGCTCGAAGGGAGCAAAGGGCACGAATGGGTGCTCGCTGACGATCCGGGTTTTATCGTCGAGATCCTCGATCATCTTTGCATGCCCGGAGACCACCACGCCGTTGCTGGTGACCTGGACCTTGGGGTTCTTGCGAATGTTGCGGATCCAATCAGACTGCCAGCCGTAAGTAGAGATCAGGAAAATATGATTGTCGCTGCGGGCGCATGGAAGCAGCGTCTCACGCGGCAAGCCGGTTCGCCGCCCGGTTGTCGTCAGCAGAACCCATCCCGGTGCGCGCGAAAAGTAATCCCTTTGCGAATCGACCAGGGCCGCCTGAACCCGGCGCATGCTGCGAGGGATGAAGTGCAGCCTTGCTGCGAAAGGCTCAACGCGGGGTGTAGGGACCATCGCCACAAAGGCTATGGTCGCGCCATTCGTGCGTCAAGCACGTTGCAAGAACGGTTCTCGTCCGTAACTGCGCCCAGCAGGGTTGGATGCAACTCTCACGGGACTTGAATTACCTTTCGTACCTCGGAATTCGGATCTTTCACGATCTAGCTTTCAAGATTGAACTCCATCGTGGACCGCTTGCCGGCATCGGGCTACGCGGTGACGATCCACTCCCGGGCCTCGGATGCCTGGGCGGTAGTGAAGACTCGCAGCTCTCCTGGCATCAGAAAGCGGAAAGCGCCGACCGCATGACTGATCCATGCGACGTCGGTCACGACGGCCATCCGTTCCCAACGTGAAAGATGCTCAATTCCAACTTTGAGGTCTTCCCACTCGGCGCCGAAATCGATCCCGCTAAATTGCGAACCCAGTTCGTAATAAAGCCGCAGCTTGGCATTTCGTTTCAGTGACTTCTCTATTGCCGGTATCACAACCTCAAGGTAGTCTCTTTCCGTCACCCGTTCCTTGGCCACGATTCCCACGACGCTTTCGGGAAGGCCTTCGATAATCTCGATCGTACTGCATCTCCTCTGGTTGCGCTTCTGACGCCACTGTTACAGCCCAACCGGACTTGGAGCGTACCGGTTCGACGCCACCCGCTGTATCTTTGCTATCACGTCATCCGCTTTTTACCAGACGATGGCCGAGCAGGTTGAGCTTGAAGCTGCGCACGCTCTCCGGCAGCACCACGTCGCCGCTTGGGCTTTGGAAGCAGAGCGCATCGAAGGGACACTGCACGATGCACGCGCCGCACTGCACGCATTGGTGCGCTCTTGGCAGCGTGGCCATATGCCGGATGTCATCGACCTCGAAAACTTCGACCGGGCATACCTGCTCGCAGAAGCCCGCCCCCTTGCATAGGTGCGGATCCAGGATTATCCGCAGCAGCCGATCCTCGTGCAAACCGCTTTTGTAAGTCGGGGTGCTGCCCATAAGGTCGATGCTCAGCAGCACCACCACGACCAGCGAGATCGCACTCCAGCGTAGCAGCGATGCCCACGAGAGCCCGCCGATGAGCAGGGCATAGCCGAAGAGGACGGCTAGGAAGATACCCCAGAATATGAGGGGTAGGGCGCGCGGGCCGAAGTCGAAGAAAATGAACCCAATGTTCTTGCCTTCGGTGCGGAGGCGCCTTTCATAAAGAGGGAAGGCGAGGAAGATGACCATTGAAAGTGTCCACACCAGACCGATCACTGGGAGCACGCCATCCCTCCAAAACGGAAACAAAAGTAGGGCGAAGAGGGAAATCGGAAATGCCCACGCAACCGCCATCTCGAGCCGCTGCGGCCACTCGAAGGCAACCGCACCCATTTCCCGTGTTTTTTTGAATCTGTTGCGCACGAACGCTGGAATTGCGCTGGCATACGCCGGTCCCCAGATGACTTTCCATCCGGCCTTATGCTGGATCGCCCGTCCCTCGATGCCGGTAGCGGCAAGCTGCGGCAGGATTACCGTCCGATGGTCCACGAGATCTTCGATACCGCTCGTTTTCAACACCGACACAACGTCATGATTGGTCAGCATCCCTCCCGTGGCGGCGCACCAGACGTTGACCCCTCGGCTGTTGGCGACCAGCAGATATGCGTCCATTCCCTCGATTGCCCGCCTGAGCCGTTCCACTGTCAGGCGGAAGTTGCCGGTTAAAAGCACGGGTGAATTTCGATCGGGATTGCCGATTTTAGTCAGGCCGGTCCTGCATGGAAACGGCAACACGCGCAACAGCGTCTGAAGCACGTTGATCAAAATGTAGCGCAGGTGATTCATGCTGCCTGACCCGGCGCTCGGGCCACCAATTCGACGAAACTGCGCAAAGTGTTCAAGCGTAGCGATTCGATCGAGAAGCCCGCATGAGTGACCTTCTCGGGGAGGTTCTCGACCGCATGCGTCGTCTGCTGGGTGATGACATACGCCAGCGCCACGAGTGGAGCCCGGCTCAGCGCATGAAGCATCCGCCGCAAGACGTCCGGCGGCTTGACTTCATCGGCAATCAGCAACGGACCGCCGGGCCTGAGAATCCGCTTGATCTGCTTTAGCGCATAATGGATTTCGTCCTCGCTCAACTCGGAGAAGCAGAGACCGCTCATCACAACGTCGTAACTGGCCGACGCCTCGCCGCCGAGTTCGGCAATCCCCATCTCCCGAAAATCGATTTTCTCGGCAAGGCCCGCTGCTTGTGCGCTCTCTCTGGCGATCTCCAGCATCTGGGCATTTACATCTATCGCGCTGACGTGCGCTCCGCGGCCAGCGGCTCGCAAGGTCAAAGCGCCGGTGCCGCAGCCCAGGTCGAGCGCTCGCTGCCCGTCATGGATCCGGCTCGCGAGGCGATCATAGGCGTGCCCCAGACTCCCGAAGGTGAGCAGCCACATGCCGAGATCGTATCGGCGTGGAGCGGATTCCAGAATCCGCATTAGAACGTACGTGCTCATTGGATGCGCGCGCCCACGCTACAACGAGTGCGTGCTGCGAATGATTTTACGTCTCCTTCCGCCCGCTGTCACGGCTCTTTCGGCTCGAAAGCGCGCCTACAGCCATGCGAACGACTCGCGGATGAACGCGGGAGCGCCGCCGCGCGCGATCGTCCCGTGCGCCATCACGACGTTGACCGGGTCCCACGCAAGCACGCGCCCGAGCGCGGCGCGCGCCGACGCGCGCCGCACGAAGCTGAGGCGCCATTCCAGCGGAGCGCGCCCGACCGGCTCGGTAATTCCCCCCAGGCGCGCGTAGGTCGCCCTCCATCCCTGCCATCCGGGGGTGTTGCGGATAAACTCCATCGAGAAGTTCTCGATCAGATCGGCGAACAGCGCAGTGCGCGACGCACGATGGAAGAAAACGATCTCATCCATGATCAGGCTGCCGCAAAACAGTGCGTGGTCGATCTCGCCGCGCCAATCCTCGGGCGGTTCGTCGCAGAGCACGCCGCTGAATTTCAGGTCGGCGCGCTTGCGAATCACCGACGGCAGGCCCCACAGCCTCGCGCCGGGAAACTCTGACGCCCAGTCGCCCATGAACAGATGATGGATCTTGTTGGGAGAGACCAGATGCGCCGGGTGGCCGAGCGCTGCGAGTTCCGCCCGGAGCGAATCGGTCAGCGGAATCGGCGACCAGATCCACAGCGCGCCAACGGCGAGCCGCGCCACCGCCATCCGGGTGGGATATGGAAACGAGTAGAAATCGACGGTCGGGCCTTCGGCGATCCAGAAATTTTCACCCAACTGCCGAAGTGTCGCGCTCACGATTCCCGCCGTACCTCACTCTCACGCGCCCTGAATTATCTTTCGTACCTCGGAATTCGGATCATTCACGACCTGGCTTTCAAGATTGAACACCATCGTGGACCGCTTGCCGCCGTCGGTTGCGCCCGACGCCATATGCATCGCGGTTTATAGTGCTGACAGCAGCGAGCTGGCGCAAGCGTGCGTCGAGTCGTTGAGTTGCCGAAGTCGCCGCCACTTTCCTAAGATGCATGCGGTGGACTGATGTTGATGCGTACGTTGGCTCGCGCTCCAATCGCACAACGGCTGAGAGCCGGCCGCGGCCTTCGAGAGACGGCGCCGCGCAAGAGCCATGCGCACTGGAAGGCGCCCACGAATCGGCCTGATCCGATCCAGTTACTGATCGAATCCGACGCGGGGCGAATTCCCAAGCTGCTCCCCATTCGTTACGGGCGAATGCAGCAGTCGCCGTTTGCCTTCCTCCGCGGTGCAGCAGCCGTAATGGCATTCGATTTGGCCGAGACTCCCCGGACAGGACTCCGCGTCCAGGCTTGCGGCGACTGCCACATAATGAACTTCGGAGCATTCGCGACGCCTGAGCGCAACTTAGTTTTCGATATCAATGATTTCGATGAAACAATCCCGGCTCCCTGGGAATGGGACGTCAAGCGCTTGACCGTGAGTATCGAAGTCGCGGGGCGCTCCGCGGGCATTAAATCCCGGTATCGGGAGCACGCTGTTCGAGCGGCGGTGCGTTCCTACCGCGAGCATCTGGGCGAGTATGCGACCATGCCGTCGCTCGAGGTGTGGTATGAGCGAATCGATTTCCAGCAACTCCTCGATAGAGTTCCGGGGCCCAAGAACCGCCGGCGCGACAGAAGAGTTTCCGAGAGGGCTCGGCGAAAGACGGTGCCGAACAATTTGCTTCCTTCGATGGCCGCCAAAGACAAGACCAAGATCAAGGACGAGCCGCCGCTGATCTATCATTTGCCCAGTCAACGGACCTCGGCCTATCTACGGCGAGCGGCGTCAATCTTCAAGCGATACCGGACCTCCCTCCATGAGTCGTATCGAGTGCTCCTTGATCGGTTTGAGCTGCTGGACGTCGCGTTCAAAGTCGTCGGCATTGGAAGTGTCGGAACCTTCTGCGAGGTGGCGTTGTTCAGGGATGCGCAGGACGCGCCGCTGTTTCTGCAGATCAAGGAAGCTCGCGCTTCAGTGTTGGAGCCATACGCCGGCCGCAGTGTATTTTCGACGCACGGGCAGCGAGTGGTCTATGGTCAGCGCTTGATGCAGGCATCCAGTGACATATTCCTGGGTTGGACGGTCGGGTTGGAACCTGGCCGCCACTTTTACGTCCGCCAATTGCGCGATATGAAGATTCCGATGCCGGTCGACACGGAGGATCCCACCGACCTCGCCTATTTCGCCGACGCATGCGGCTGGGCGCTAGCTCGAGCGCATGCGCGCACGGGAGACCCTGCGATGATCGCCGGCTATCTCGGCTCGAGCGATGCCTTCGATGACGCAATAGTGAAATTTGCGAAAGACTATGCCGATCAAACTGAGAGCGACTACAGTGCTTTGTTGAAAGCGATAAAAAGTGGACGAATCAAAGTCGCGAGATGATGCAGTTCCGTCGAACGATTTCAGAACTGGACATGATCGCTCGACAATGCCTGGCACGGTTATGGAGCAGGCTCACACAACGCGACCCCCGCTGTGGGCGTATCTCGGCACGGTCGTGTTCACCGTGGTCGTGCCGGGTTCGGTGGTCGGCCTTGTCCCCTACCTGATTTCACGATGGGAGCTGAGGCCGCCATTGCTCGGGCTCGGGCCAACCCGATGGATCGGCCTTGGGATGTTCGTCATCGCGGTTCCGGCGTTTGCCGACTTTCTCGCACGCTTCGTGCGCGAGGGACACGGGACTCCGGCTCCGATCGCGCCGACGCGGCGGCTTGTAGTGGGTGGAGTCTACCGATGCGTGCGCAACCCCGCCTATATCGCGGTGATCGCGATGCTTGTCGGCCAGGCGCTCTTCTTCGGTAACTTGGGTGTGCTCGAGTACGCATTAGCGGTTGCGATCGGATTCCATTTGTTCGTGATTCTCTACGAGGAACCCACGCTCAGGCGGACATTTGGCCGCGATTACCAGGACTACTGCCGATCGGTGCCGCGCTGGATCCCGCGCTTGCGTCCAGCCGACCGTGGGGGCCAGCGATGAATCGTGGCGTGGTCCACAACGTGGACGTGGAATTCCACGCTGCGTACTACAAGGTGGGATATTGCTTACGGCTCGATTTGGACTGGCAACCGAGTCGATCGGTCACTGCGGGCGCTCCGGACGAGTAAACAAGCCGACGTAGCGCGCCACGATCAGGTACTTCTTGAACAAGCGGTTGGTCTGCTCTTCGTGCGGGCTGATCGTGGCCCGGTCTTCGGGATCGAAGAAGCAGGTGGGATCCTCGGCCATATAGTCGCCGTTGTGGTAGTACGCCATCGCACGGCATCCGCCGCATGTGTACTGATACCGGCAGTCGCCGCACTTGCCTTTGAGCTGGCTACGATCGAGCACGTCGGCGAACAGTTGGCTGGAAGCGACCAGCTCGTCCAGCGGTTTTTCGCGCACGTTGCCGGCCTTGAGCTGATCGAGCAGAACCGGACAGACCGAAACATCGCCTTCCGCGTTGAGCGCCAACCAGGTCCCGACCCAGCATCCGATCGGCGGATTCTGCGGTACGGCGCCATTGGCGGCTCCTCCGGAAACCTGGGCGTGCAACTCCGGCGAGAGGAAGAACGGGGTGTAGCTCACGTAGCCGTTGACGTGGCTGCGCAACTCGGGATGGAAGTGAGCTTCGAGATCGTTGCGATCGAACGCGAGCTTTTTGAACAAATCGCAACCCGAGCCTCGCGCCACGTAAGGCGAGCGGTTGTATGAAATCCGCCGATCGGTCAGATACTTGATAGTCTTGGCGAAGGTCTCGGTATTGTCCTTGGAGATCGTGACGATGACGTGGCGGTCAATCTTGAGCTCGTCGCACAGGGCCAGCACCTCCAGAGTACGATCAGGTTTGGCGTCGCGGCTCCATTCGTTACGCTCGTCAATCGAGTTCAGCCCCACCGATATAGTTACCTTGCCGTTGGTTGCTTCCTTGATTTCCTGCAGTTTGGTCCGGTCGAGTACCTCGCCGTTGCTGCAAACCTTGCATTGATAACCCAGCTCCACCGTAAGCCGGAGAAGCTCCAGCGCATCCTTGCGCAACAGGAACTCGCCGCCGCTCCATCCGATAGCTATAACGCCGAGGCGCTTGGCTGGAAGCAATACCAGTTCACGAATCTCATCGAAGCTGAGCTCGCTTCGACGTTTGTCTCGGACCTTGTGCGCATCGTTGCTGCCGGTCATGCACAAAGGGCATTGCAGATTGCATAGACGAGTAGCCTCGAAATACAGCGCCGGAAAGTTATAACCCATGATCGCACGAAGCTAGCAGCAATTATCGTTCCGCACAACACGGCTCTTTCTGCGCGCTCTTTTCGGCTGGGATCATTGCGAAACTGGGTCGTTTCGATGCAGGACTGTTTCCTTTGGAAGCAATCCTCAGGGCTGGAGCAGCGTCTTGCGCCATTGCCCTCCGCTGCGCACGAACAATTCGCGCCGATGCAATCGGAAGGGAGCTTGCACCCAGAATTCGATCCGATTCGGCGCCACACGGAGTCCAAGCCAGTATTTCGGCCGCACCGGCTCTTTGCCCCTCAATTCCCGTCGGAGCTTGGCGACACGCGCGATCAGCTCTTCGCGGCTTTTCAGCCGATGGCTCTGATGCGAGACGCTGCCCGAAATCCTGCTCTCTATCGGCCGGGTAACCCAATACTCGTCCGCTTCCTGCACAGTCATCCGCTCGACCGAACCATCGATCCTGACCTGGCGTCCCTTCCGCGGCCAATAAAAGACCATCGCGGCGCGGGGATTTTGCGCCATTTGCCGGCCCTTGGGACTGCGTATATCTGTGTAGAAGGAAAATCCTCGCGCATCCGCTTGCTTGAGCAGGATGTAGCGCACGCTGGGCCTACCGTCGATCCCGCAAGTAGCCAGTGCCATCGCCTCCGGATGGTTGGTGCCGGCGGCCACTTCCTCACGAAACCATCGAGTAAATCGCGCGATCGGATCGTCTGTCTTCATATCCCCTGCCGGACGCATTCTTGATGCCATAGCTTGCTGGGAAGACAGATCGCCGACGCCGAGGCGCGCCTCGAAGCAGGCGGTGGCGCGATCGCGCGCACACGCACCGACTCGGCGGGAGCGTTTCTCCTTAAGTCTCGGTGCTTTCTCCCTGCCTATTTCTTCTTGGCGGCCTTGCCGGTTCCCGACAGCGAAACGGACTGCGGCGAGCCGGCCGCGTTGTCAACAATCTTAAGGCTTCCAGTCTGCGCCGTCGTGTTCGCCGGCGTGAAGGTCACCGATACCTTGCAACTCTTGCCGGGCGCGAGCGTTTCTTCGCATTCCGACTTGACCGCGAACACCGACGGCGACGCGCTCTCGCTCTCGATGCTCACCGCAACACCTGTTTTCTTCTTACCCGCGTTCTTGATCGTTACCGTCTTGGGCGCGCTGGTAGTTCCGACTGTCACCTTTTTTCCGAATGCCAGCGAAGCGGGACTGATAGTCGGCGTGGGCGCCGGGCTCGCGCCGAATGCCTTCACAAGGTTATAGGCATTGACGGTCCCGATTCCGGTCGCAAAGTCCCAGCCGGGGTGCGTTCCGTATGCCGGCTCGTAAGCCGAAGTCGACGTGGACAGGACGCCATACGTGCCCGATGGCTTATAACAATTGTTCGGGCCCGTGCATGGCACGTCCATGTCACCCTCGGTCACGTCATGAAAGATGCACGAGTCGGCCACGCCGTTGCCGAGTGTCGAGTTGCAGGTCGAGCTGCCGCTTGCGCCATACTCGGTATTGGCCAGCGAGTAGTAGGTGGGATTCGGGTTACCTTGGCTGCTCGCAGTATATTGATTCACGAGCGCTTGAATACCGGCCATGATCGGCGAGGCGAACGACGTTCCGCCACCGCCAGCCCACTTGCTGGGAGCGCCCGTGCAGGCAACTCCCTGATTATGGGTGTCGGAGAAGCAAACTAGGTAGTAATGGCTCCAAAGTCCGTTAGCCGCGAACAGCGAGACGTCGGGAAGATCGCGCACGCCGTCGCTTGGATTGCCAAAGACCGATTGCCACGGCGGCTTGGGCCACCCTTGGCAGGTACCGCCGATGACACCTGCCGTCGAGGGAGACCCAGTGGCGCAGCCGCTTGGACCGCCGCTGCCCCCGATGGTGTCCAGGAAATCCTTTACGCCGGTCGAGCTGTTGCAAAAGCCGCTCGAGCCGTAGCCTTGACCGTAGTCTTCATAGCCGGCGAGCAGCTCACTGGCGCAGGAGTCGTTCCATGGAATTTCCGGGATGTAAGATTTCGCTGAGCCATAGTCGGAATTATTCGTCGCACTCCAGTATGTGCTGTTCGTGCCCGCGTACGTATCGCCGAAGTCGGTGCCCCCCACGGCCACATTATACTGCGTGGAGGCAAATGCATTGACGTTGATCCCGTATTGCGCGACATCATTTCCCTCATCCTGATCACTGGTCGCCGCGCCACCGTCTCCCGCCGAAACAAAAACCGACACGCTCATCGACGCCGCCAGCTGGTACAGGCCGTTGATGTACGAGTTCCGCGACGCGCCCTCCAGCGGCTCGGACCATCCATAGCTGATGCTCACGACCCCAGGGACCGGGCCGCCGTTGCTCAGAATGTTTTGCAGAGCGATGAAGCCTCCGAAGTTGGTGGTATTCTTGCACGAGGCCAGTTCGATGGTCGCGTTAGGCGCCGCCGCACTGGCCCATTCGGCGTCCAGGATCGCTTCGAAGTCGTCGCCGGCGAGGACGCCCGGATCGCTACAGGCGCCGCCAGTGCCGGGTGCCGGATGGACCTGCGTGAAAGAGCCTTTAGGGTAGGCGCTTGCAAGGCCGAATTTTGTACGGAAGGTGCTCCAGTCGCTGGTGCTGTATACGTCGGTGTCTTCAACGACTACGATCTTCTGCCCCCGGCCCGAATAACCCTCCGCGAAAAGCGGATTCAGATTGTAGATGGTGGCCAGGTCCGCGGGTACAACCCCGTAACAATCGCTCCCGCAGCCGGAAAAGGTGTACGCGGCGCGCGGTTGGTACATCGGACGCGGCATGAAGTTGTTGAGGGAGACGATCCCAACGATTGCCGGCGCGAGCGCGGCCGGAATGCGCGGGTCGCTCATGTTGGCGATGTGCTTCGCACCGTTTACCTCGAGATCGTGAATCTCGGTGTGGAAGGCCTCCCGCACCTGGCCCGCCGTCCCGGAGAAGTCGATCACGTTGTTGGGATAGATCAGATTGACGGTAAAGCCGTGCGATTCGAGCCATCCTGTGATCGCCGCCAGGTCCTTCTGTGCCAGGCCGTAGCGCTCTCCAAATTGCTTTGCGGTGAGCCACTGATGGAAATTCGGCGACTTGGGCTCCGTAAGTCCATCGATATATTTGTCGAGGGCTTGTTCCTGCTCGGGGGGGCGCCGCAACTGGAGCCACAGGTGCTCCATCGGAAGGCTGAACGCGACCAGGCCGCGATCGTTGGCCGCCGTCGCTTCTGGACGCGTATTGCCCGCGAGCGTGACGAGATTGTTCTCGCTTATCGTCTCGGTGATCAGGGCGCGGGGTTGTGATACCGCCCCCACAATCTGCTGGTAACCTGCGATCGCTGCCACGATAACCGCGCAGCACACGAACACGCGAATGCGGTTCGTTAAACGGACATTTGATGCTTTCATGCGGTATTCCCCGAAGGCCCATTGCGCGCGGATTCATAAGCAAAGGGCATCTTATACATAATACGCTTTGGCCCGGCGTACGCAAAATGGCCCCCGGCGCTCTAAGCGGATCCCGCTCCCGCCTCGCCGCCTGCCACTGGCGCGGGCGTCGTCACGAACGCGATCGCGCCCGTCAGACCGCCCACCATCGTCGCCGCAAACCACAGCAGCCCTAGCGCGATCGCATCCTCCTTGCGCATTCCGGCCATCCCGAACAGCACCAGGTAGGCCGATTCGCGAATCCCCAACCCATTCAACGTCAGCGGCAGACTCGCAAACACGTTCGCAATCGGAACGCAAAGGATAAACAGCGAGAGCGGCGCCGCCAGGCCAAGTCCGGCCGCCAGAATGTACTGGCACACGGCCAGTCCGATTTGCAGCACGATCGACAATGCGATCGCCGGAATAAGCGCCGCGGGATTATGCAGATACGGCGCGATCAGGCCGCCCGCGCGGCGCATAGATCGCGGCATCAGATGAATCAGGCGCGCGACGAGTGGCGATGCGAGAAATCCCGCCATCGCGATCGCACCGACCACGACTGTCGGCGTGATGACCGAGCGCGGGAGCGGCGCGAAGTTCAGGAACATCGCCGCGATCGCCGCCAGCCAGAACAAGCTGATCAATCCCACGCCGCGATCCGCAACTACCGACGCGATCGCCTCGCCCATCCTGCCATGGCGCCGTCCGAGATAGACGGATCGCGCCGCATCGCCGCCGAGCAATCCCGGCACGAACAGATTCGTGAACATGCCCAAGAATGTGTAGGCGAGAAACTCGCAATAGCGGCCGTGCACTTTCGGGATCGCGGCCAGGATTTGCCATCGATACGCACACATCGCCTGACCTGCGAGGTAGAGTGCGACGGCTGCGGCAAAGCAGGCCGGACGCTCACGGCTGAGGATTCGAAAAATCGGCCGCGCGTCGTAATGCCACAACAAAACGGCAACCACCGCCACTCCCAACCCCGCCCGCATCGCAAACGCGCGATACGGATGCGCCGGGCGGGCGGCAGATGCAACCGCGGGCGTCGATGCGGCCTGCTCAGTTGAGGGTGATTGGTTCACGGCGCGAGATTCGTTCACGTCGGATAATTGCGCGCTTCTTTCCTTCGATTGCGATCACGTCGAAGTCGCCCAAGCGCTCCTTCATTCGCGCGAGATCGCCGGCGTCGAGCACGATCACGACACGGCCCGGCTGCTCCCATCGCCGCAACATCTGCTCGTCGCTATTCAGGAACCACTCGCGCGCGTCCGGGTCCAGGCGCGCGCCGAAGTCGAGTTCCGTGCGCCCGCCGACCAGGACGACGCGGCGGCGATTGTAGAACGCCAGCGACTGAACGTAGCGATGGTAACAGATGATGGCCGCGTCGGGCGCCGTCTCGGCGATCTCGCGGCTAAGTCCGGCGTACGAACGCATCGGCTCGGTCTCCAGCCGGGCCCATCCGCCCGCAATCAACGCAAACGCGAGCGTGACGATGATCGCCCCGAGTCCCGCCGGATTGCGGCGCGTAACGAACATCGACGTCGTCGCCGCGCCTCCCGCCACCAGGATCGCGCCGATCGCGTACATCGCCGGCCGCGCCGCCATCACGTACGGAGTGCGAAGTTGCGGCGCCGCGATCGCCGCGACGATCACGCCGGCGCCCAACAGCGCAAGCATCGGGCCGCTCTCGATGAGTATCCGGGAATCCGGCGGCCGAATCGCGGCCCGTGAGTCCGCGGTCGGCCATGCGCATGACACGAGTCCGTCGGCGATCAGCACGGCCAGCGGCGGGATGGCCGGCAGGATGTACGGGATCAGCTTCGCACTCGCGCACGAGAAAGCGACCACGGTGACGCCCGCCGCGACAATGCAGAAGCTTCGCGCCGGATTACGCGGGGCCGCGCGGCAGGTGAGGAACGGTACGAGCAACGACCACGGCAGCAGTCCGACGGCGAGCACCGGAAGGTAGAAGTAGAACGCTTCGCTATGGCTGTAGTCGGTCTCGAACACGCGTCTGAGATGTTCGCCGACGAAGTAGAAGTCGGCGAAGCCCGGCTCGCGGATGGTCATCGCGACAAACCACGGCGCCGCGATCAGAATCGTGAGCAAAAGACCCGGTATCGCGCGGAATTTCGCGATCGCGCCGCCCAGTTCACGATTTAATGTCAACCAAAGCAGCATCGAGAAAATTGGGATCGCCGCACCCACGGGCCCCTTGGTCATCACCGCCAAACCCATCGCGACGTACGCGATCCAGCACCATCGGCCGCCTTCATCCCGGTGCAGATAAAGCGAAAAGGTCGCGATCGTCACCAGTGCCGTGAGCATCATGTCGGTCGTGAGCACCTGGGCCATCAATGCGTACAGCGGAGTCGTGGCGAGGATGGCGGCGGCAAGAATCGCGTGGCGGCGCCCGAACGCGCGAAGCGCGAAAAGATAGGTCGCGAGTATTCCGGCGATTGCGGACAGTGCGACGGGGAGCCGCGCGGCAAATTCCGAAACTCCGAAGATCCAGAAAGAGAGCGTGGTCAGCCAGTAGAGCAGCGGCGGTTTTTCAACATAGGCAACGTAGTTGAGATGCGGCACGAGCAGATTGCCGCTTTGCAGCATCTCGCGCGCAATCTCCGCGTAGCGCGCCTCGTCGGGCTCCCAGAGACCGAATGAACCGAGATGAAACAGGCAGACCGCAAGCGAGAGCGCGACTATTGCACCGACGTCATATCCGATCGGCGTCGGATGCCATCGCGGCGCCGGCGGCTGGACGAAGGCAGGCGAAGAGTTATTGTTGCGAGCGATCCCGGACACGAGGATTGAGTCTAACGTGCCGGGACGATGGCTAATAGCCGACGGCGCCGCCGCCCTTGCGCGGATCGAACTCACCACGGAAATTTCCCGGTGCGATAGTGATCGCACCGACCGCTCCGAGCGCGGGCACCAGCTTGAGGTTGTAGCCCATCTGCTCGAGCGCGCTGCGGGTCGCTGCGGGCATCGCCTCTTCAACGATCACGGCGTCGGGCGCGGCCTGCTCGTGAATTCGCGGCTCCGCGACGGCGCTGGCGGGGTCAAGATGAAAGGAAAGGATGTCGAGCGCGACCTGCAACACGCCGCTGACGATGGTAGGACCGCCGGACCCGCCGGCCGTCATGACGGGCAGGCCGCTCCTGGTGACGATTATCGGCGTCATCGACGAGAGCGGGCGCTTGCCGGGCCTCACCTCATTGGCGCGCTCGCCTTCGAGGCGATACGCGTTGGGCACGCCGGCCGCGACGGCGAAATCGTCCATCTCATCGTTGAGGATGAGGCCGAGCGCCGGCACGCTCATCTTGGCGCCGAACACGGTGTTGATGGTGGTGGTCAGCGCAACGACGTTGCCGTCTTTGTCCGCGACGAGCAGATTCGATGTGCCATGATCGTGCGCAGGCGCTGGCGGTGGCGGCGGTGACTTTCTGTGCAGAGCACGCTCGCGCAATTCCTGAATGTGGGCGTCGGTCAGCAGCCGCTCGGTCTGGACGCCTACGAAAGATGGATCGGCGTATTGCTCGCGATCGATAAAACCCTGGCGCATCACTTCGATCAAACGCGCCAGGTACGGTGGCGAGTTGATGCCGAGGCCGGGGAGATGCCCTGATTCGAGCGCCCCGAGCATCTCGAGGACCACGCCGCCCGACGACGGCGGCGGCATCACATAGACTTCATAGCCCTCGTAGCGGCGGCGAATGGGGTCGCGCCAGACGGGACGATAGTTGGCGAGGTCGGCGGCGCCGATCAGTCCGCCGTGCGCCTTCATGAACGCGGCGAGCGCGGTTGCGACTTCGCCGTGATAGAAATTCGCGACCGGATCGTCACCGAGGTGTCTGAGCGTCGCGGCGAGATTCTTTTCGACGATCATGTCGCCGGCCTTGGGCGCGGAGCCGTCGGGCTTCAGGAAAACCTGGCTCAGTCCGGGATCGTTTTTGAGCTTCGCGGCGAGCCGTTCGATTTCGCCCGCCAGATGCGGACTCGCGGCGAAACCGCCGTCGGCGAGTTTCTCCGCAGGCGCCGCGATTTGCTGAAACTTCATGGTGCCGAAGCGCCTGAGCGCGGCGTCGATGCCCGCGATCTCACCCGGCACCCCCACCGCCAGCACGCCATCGCGCGCCAATTCCTCGTCGGGCTTGCCGTCGCGAAGGTACATGTCGGGACGGGCTTGCAGCGGCGCGGTTTCGCGATAATCGAGCGCGTAGAAAGCGTGGGTCTTCGCGATGTAGATCAGCATGAAGCCGCCGCCGCCAATTCCGCACGCCGCCGGATTGGTAACCCCCACTGCCAACGCGGCAGCCACGGCAGAATCGACGGCGTTGCCGCCGTGTTTGAGTATCTCGACGCCGGCGCGCGCCGCGTCCTCGCTTTCCGACACGACCATTCCATGGACGCCGACCGCGGAGGTATCGGGAGCCGCGCCGGCCGCATGGGAGGGCGCCGCAACGAACATCGCGATCGCCAGTGCGAGCGAGACAGCCGTCGCGCGCGAATAATCGGCCCAAAGTTGAATCCGGCGTGGCATCGGCATCACGGCTTTACTAACAGCCATCGCCGACGGATGAAAGCAGCGACCGGGCGAACGTACAGACTAACGTCCAGACGAGCACAAGCGTGCAAAGAGCCTGCGCTGCCGTCGCAACGGCCCGTTAGATTTAGCAGATGGGAAGTGCTTTGATCGCTGGACGCAGCACCCTATGAGAACCGGAGGGAAAAATGGACTTCGCCGAAATCATCTACGACAAGAAGGATCGCGTCGCCACGGTAACGATGAACCGGCCCGCGAAGCTCAACGCGTGGACGCCAAAGATGGGCGCGGAGATGCGCACCGCGATGCTGGATGCCGAGCGCGATCCCTCGATCGGCGCGATAATCGTCACCGGTGCGGGTCGCGCGTACTGCGCCGGCGCCGACATGGGCGGGCTGTCTGATGTCGCCGCGGGAACTGCGTCGGCGCGCGGGCTCGGGGCGAAGGCGCCTGATGAATGGCTGGACACGCAACGCGCCGATTACCGTACGGCGTACTCGTGGCCGATGGCGTTCAACACTCCGGTGATCGGCGCGATCAACGGCGCGTGCGTGGGCCTGGGTTTCACCACCTGTCTGTACCACGACGTCAGGATCGCGTCGGACAACGCGCGGATGGGTTTGATCTTCACCCAGCGCGGGCTTGCGATCGAGCACGGCAGCAGTTGGATGTTGCCGCGAATCGTCGGCCTGGCCCGCGCGATGGAGCTGGCGCTTACCGGCCGGCTGATGGATGCGAACGAGGCGCTCGAGATGGGGTTGGTCAGCCGGGTCGTGCCGCAGGACAAGCTGATGGCGACGGCGCGCGAGACCGCGTCGGCGATCGCGAACAAATGCTCCCCGCTCGGGGTCGCGCAGGCGAAGAAGATGATCTACCAGCATCTGTTCACCGATCTCGCCACCGCCGTGCGCGACGACGACGCATCGATGGAGATGATGACGCATTCGCAGGACTTCAAAGAGGGCGTGAAAGCGTTTTTAGAGAAGCGCGCGCCGAAGTTCACCGGCAAGTAGCGAAGCGCGGGAACGCGCGCCAGCCTGATCCCTGCGGCTACTTGTCGAGCGGATGCTTGAACTTGCGGTCGGGATGACGAATCGTAAGCACCGGGCAGGACGACTTCTGGACGACGCGTTCGGCCACGCTGCCCATCAGAACGTGCGCCAATCCGGTGCGTCCGTGGGTGCCGAGCACGATCAGATCGGCGTTCTCGCTCTGGGCCGCGTGCAGAATTTCCAGGAACGGCGAACCAACCTTGAGCTGGACCTTGACCTTGAGGCCTCCCTCGCGCAGCTTGCCGGCAATCTTGTCGAGCTCCTTCTGCGCGAGCATCCGTTGCTCTTCGGCAATCCGGCCCATCGCGCCGACGTCCATCGCGGGGCCCAGTTCCGGCGTCATCATTACCGGCGCGAGCGGTTGATCGACATGTACCAGCACGATCTCGGCCGAGAACTTGAGAGCGAGCTCCTGGGCGTAGGTAAGCGCCAGGGTCGAGTCTTCGGAGAAATCGGTTGCGGCGACAATTTTTGAAAAAGTTGGCACGCAGCAACCATAACGCCGGGACGGCGATCGTGGCAAGGGACGGATGCGCCTGCGCGCGGACTCGACCGACGGATTAGCGCTGCATTACAATTTGCCCAAAATCGTGGGAAACTGAGATTCTATGGCTACCAGCCGCGGATTCGGGATTGCAGACTTCGAGCGCGCCTTCGACGAGTTCTTCGACGAAATGTTGATCGACCGATGGAAATGCGCGGCGCCCAGCGTTGAATTCGAACGCGCGCAGGTCATCGAGCATCGCGATCGTTACGAAGTGCGAGTCGCGGCGGTCGGCGTCGATCCCGCAAAGATCCAGGCCGAGGTCTCGGGCCAGCGGCTGGCGGTTCGCGTGCCGGACAAACTCGGCGGGACGCTCGAGAGTTCATTTGCGTTCTCCAACTCGATCGACGCCGACACCTCGACCGCGAAGTGGTCCGAGGGCACGCTGCTTATCACCCTGCCGAAAAAGAAAGGCCGGCGAATCGCGCTCAAGGCTTCGTGATCGCGCGCCGCGAATGCCGCTACCAATATGGCTGACAAGGGCGACCTCATCGCTACCGACGCCGGTGCCGCGCTGATTCACGTACCGCCGCCCGCCGAGCTTGACGCTGCCGAACTCAAGGCACAGGTACTGCTCGATGCAGCCTCACTGGAGCGCGCCGCGTCCGGCGATGGCGACCTCGAGCTGTTTGGGCAGGGCCGCGCGCTTGACGCGATACGGCTCGCGATCGGAATCGACGCGGCCGGCTACAACGTTTTCGTAAGCGGCCTGCGCTCGCGCCATGAGCGCGAATCGGTCCTGCGCCTGCTCCGCGAAAAGGCCGCGACGATGCCGACGCCCGGCGACTGGGTGTACGTAAACAATTTTCGAAATCCCGAGTCTCCGGTCGCCATCTGCTTGCAGCCGGGCCAGGGGGTCGAGCTGCGCACGCGGATGACGGAGCTGATCGGCTTCGTGCTCGAGCAGTTGCCGAAAGCCTTTCGGCGCGAGGACTTCGATCAGGAGCGCGCGGCGCTGCGCGACAAGTACAACAAGCGCGCGCAGGAACTGTTCGGAAATCTCGAGACGCGCGCCCGCGAGCGCGGCTTCGCGCTCCAGAGCGCGCCGACCGGACAGGTGATATTCATCCCGCTGATCGACGGCAAGATGCCCGAGTCGCCCGAAGTGCTCGGCAAAGCGATGGCGGCAAAGACCGACGCCGAGCGCGAGCAGCTGGCGAAGGTGCAGGGTGATCTGCAGGACGAACTCGGCACGTTGATGCTCAAGCAGCAGGAAATGATGCACGAGCTGATCGACGACATCCGCGCAATCGAGCGCGCGTTCGCGGCGCGGCTGATCACGCCGTCAATTGAAGAGTTAAAGCATCACTTTAATAATCCCGCGGTCGACGCCTACCTCCATGAAGTCGCGGATCACATGCTCGGCAATCTCGATCGCTTCCGCGAACCGCCGCCCGAGCAGGGCGCAAGGCCGCCGGGAATCGAGGACGGCGCGCGATGGTTCGACTACCAGGTCAACGTGATGGTCGATAACTCGGCCACCCGCGGAGCGCCGGTGGTGCTCGAGGATGCGCCCACGTATCGCAACCTGTTCGGGACGATCGAGCGATGGATCGATCCGCTGGGGCGGTCGGGGACCAACTTCACGCGGATCATAGGCGGATCGTTTCTGAAATCGCACGGCGGTTTTCTGGTCTTCGATCTCGAGGATGCGGTGGTCGAGCCGAGCGTCTGGAAAACGCTCAAGCGCAGCCTCAAGTCGGGGCGCATGACGCCGGAGACTTTCGAGCCGCTGCCGTTTTTCTCGATGAGCGGACTGAAGCCCGAACCGATCGAGATTCGCAACAAGGTCGTGGTGCTGGGCGGCGCGTATCTTTACAGCGTGCTTTACTTCTACGAGCCGGACTTCGCGGACCTGTTCAAGGTCAAGGCCGAGATGCGGCCCTCGGTGGCGGCCGACGGCGCGGCTGCCGCGCATTATGCCGCGCACGTGGGCGCCCTGGCGCGCAGGGAGAATCTGCCGCCGTTCGAGGCGGGCGCACTGGCCAGGATCGTGGAATTCGGCATGCGGATGGCGGGCGACAGGTCGCGAGTGCTCGCGATGCTGGAACCGATAGACGATCTCGCGCGCGAGTCGGGGTACTTCGCGCGGATCGAAATGGCTAAGCGCGTTACCGGCGCGCACGTCGAGCGGGCGCTTGGCGAGCGGATGCTGCGGCTCAATTTTATCGAGGAGGAAATCCGCCGGCTGATCGGCGAAGGCACCCTCATCGTTCATATTCGCGGCGCCAGCGTTGGACAGATCAACGGGCTGGCCGTGCTGGACGTCGGCGGTTACAGTTTCGGGCGGCCGGCGCGCGTAACCGCGACCGTGGCGCTTGGGCAGGCGGGCGTGATCAACATCGAGCGCGAGGCGCGGATGTCGGGATCGACGCACGACAAGGGAATCATGATCCTGAGCGGATTTATCCGCGCCCGGTTCGGACAGCAGCACCCGATCGCGATGACGGCGGGCATCTGCTTCGAGCAATCCTACTCGGGAATCGACGGCGACAGCGCCAGCTCGACCGAGCTGTACGCTCTCCTGTCGGCTCTGTCGGGAGTGCCGCTTCGGCAGGACCTGGCGGTGACGGGGTCGGTCGATCAATACGGAACCGTGCAGGCGATTGGCGGCGTCAACCAGAAGGTCGAGGGCTTCTATCGCGTCTGCAAGGCGATCGGTCTGACCGGCACGCAGGGCGTGATTGTGCCGCGCACCAACGTCTCGAACCTGATGCTCGATCCGGAGACCACCGGCGCGATCGAGCGGGGGGAATTCCACATCTATCCGATCGATACGATCGATCGCGGAATCGAGGCTTTGACCGGGGTGCGCGCGGGAACGATCGACGAGCCCGGAACGATCAACCATCTCGTCGATCGGCAGCTCAAGCGCATGGCTGATATCCTGCGCGAACGCCCGCTGGGCGAAACTCGCGTGGTGCAGGAGCCGGCGCCGAACCCGCCCGCGCCCAAACCGCCCGCCCCGCCCGAGCCCCCCCGCTAGCAGGCGCACGTCGCTACGACGGCTATATCGTGCAATCGACCGGCGGCGGCATCCGGGCGCTGGCGGCAACCTTGGGCATCTGTGCCCCGGCTTCTGGAAACGATAGAATGCCGTCGCTTTGTCGGCTCCAGAGTCTTACGTCGAATGGATGAACCAGCATCCCGGGTTCAATCCGCGTGCTCAGCAAAACTCGAACGCTCTGTCGGGCTTTGTGGTTGCAGACCTATGCGCGGCATCTCCCTCGATTCAGATCGGACTCGCGTCTGGTCTGCTACACGAAAAGAAAAACGCCGAAGTTTATACCAAGGTCGCCAATCGCAATGTGGACCTGATTCTTCACACGGGCACAGCCCCAGTAATCTCGGTCGTTACGTCGGTTGAGAACAAGTCCATCATGGCGGCGCACGGTAAGGCCCGAAAGAACCGCTACGGCGATCTGATCGCGTACTCGAATCACATGCACAATCATCGCCGTGATTGCATAGCGGCTGGCATCGTGATCGTGAACATCTCGCCCACCTACGAGAATCCCGATCCCTTCGCCAAGGGTATGGTGCGCGCGAAATTCGATATGCAAAAGGTAGTGGCGGCGACGGTCAAGCTGTTCGCCGGAATGCCGCTCAGGGACGATCCCGACGAACCGTCAGACCAACCAGAAGCATTGGCGGTGATTGTGGTCGATTACGACGGTGGAAATCCATCGAAACTGGTAACGGAGCTGCCAGCGCCTCAGCTTGGCGAATCAATCCATTACGGCAGCTTCTTGAAACGGATCGCGATATTGTACGAGAAGCGTTTTAACCAACCG
Organism: Binatus soli (SeqCode); assembly: GCF_050015535.1. Taxonomy (NCBI): domain Bacteria; phylum Candidatus Binatota; class Binatia (SeqCode); order Binatales (SeqCode); family Binataceae (SeqCode); genus Binatus (SeqCode); species Binatus soli (SeqCode). The sequence continues at coordinate 83,239 of NZ_JBEKBF010000013.1, forward strand.
GCACAGTGACTTGGTTGAACAAGCCTGTCAGTTCGTCCTCCAAACGATCTAGCGCCTTGTCCACATAGCTGTTGTCTATCTCCACGCCAATGCTGTTGCGAAAGCATCGCGCGGCAGCAATCATGCTGGTTCCCGTGCCCGCGAACGGATCGAGCACGGTATCGCCGGTGAAAGAGAACATCCGAATCAGGCGATAGGCCAGTTCTTTTGGATACGGTGCGGGGTGGTCGCGGGTAGAAGCGCCGTTCAGCGTCGTCCATACCTGTTGGAACCAAGCTGCATGTTCTTCCTTCGTGAGTCGCGATTCGTCCCGTTGCGTTTGGGTCGGCTTGCGATATCCACCGGGTTTCCGCAGCATCAGGATAAACTCGATATCGTTCTTGATGATGGCGTTGGGTTCGTAAGGTTTGCCCAAGAAGCTCGACCCGTTTTCGACTTCGTAGCTGGCGTTTGCGATCTTGTACCAAAAGATCGGCGTAAGGTTATCAAAGCCCAAGCGCCGAGCACGCACGATGATATCGGCGTGCAGGGGCATCACCATATGGCGACCATGTACGCGGCGCGGTAAACAAACATCGCCCACCACGCAAACGATCCTGCCGCCCGGAACCAGCACGCGAAAGCAATGCTTCCAGACCTTTTCCAATTCGTCGTGAAACTGCTCGTAATTGGCGATCATCCCGAGCTGGCCCTCGCACATAGGGTATTGCTTGAGAGTCCAATACGGTGGCGAGGTCAGAACCAGATGGACCGATTCATCCTCGATCCAGTCGAGTTCTCGCGCATCGCCTTGGCGCAGGGTGTGAGTGGTCGAGCCCACTTGAAAGACTGTCCGGCGCGGGCGCGGCGGCTTCGGTTTCTCTTTCAATCAAAATCTCCCTAAGGATCGAGAGTATCATCTCGGGGCTCCGGTTATCGAGCCGGAGCGCCTTGGCGAAAGCCGCGCCTGTTGAAATCGGCAGCAACCCCGCGCGATCCCAATTTGATCCCAATTGCGCCCCCCACATGGCAAAATCGCGCTCTGGCGTGGGGTTTCTGCTACCAGCGCGCGCATTTCCAGCGCACCGACTCCACCAGCGCGCGCCGGTCAGATGGAAGAGGCGTTCGCCACGATCGAGCAAGCCTTCTCCGCCGTTGGATCAGCTAAGCGGGTAGCCGGGTATACTCGCGTGCGTTGGATTTGTTGGACGTATCCGACGACCGTTTTTCCGCATCCTGCTGGAAGGGGCGCGGCGCATTTCTGTCCGCTGGGAAGGAGACATCAACAGAGGCTCGCGCAGCGCGCGATAGGATGAACTCGAATCCTCGCGCCGGGCGTCGGGCGGCGCTCACGCACCGTACCGTCGCGCTGATATGCTCTCACGTATGCGCCTGGAGTCGCTCGTTGTCGCAACCGTCTTCTGCGTGTTAGCCACGGCTGGAGCGGTCCGGGCCGAGGCGGGGAGTTCCTCCGCCCAGCCGACGACTCAGGTTTGTTTCAGTCCGCCCCTGCCTGGCGGTTGCGATCCCCAGGTGGCGATTTTGTCTGCGATCGGGTCCGCGCAGCGCTCCGTTTTGGTGCAAGCCTACTCTCTCACCTCCGGCAAAATCACTGCGGCCCTAATCGCCGCGAAACAAAACCGCCGGGACGTGCAGGTGATCGTCGATCGCTCTCAGCTCCGTGCAGATCGCAAGGAGGCCAATGCAGTACTCCGCCTTGAAGCTGCCGGCATTAGAGTGCTCGTGGATTCGCCGGAATCGGGAATTGCTCACAGCAAGGTGATTCTTATTGACCGCGAAATCGTGATCACGGGCAGCTATAATTTCAGTAAGTCTGCCGAGGCCCGTAACGCTGAAAATTTGCTGATCATTCGAGACGCGAAGACAGCCGCATCGTACGAAGAGAATTGGAGAGACCGAGCCGAGAGGTCGCATCCCCTTCAGCTTTCCAATACGCAGGGCGCGGCTCCCGACAAAGCGCCGAGATCTGGCGCGCCTCCTGCCGGCGGCGTGGTCGGCAATCGGAGGACCGGAATTTACGAGTGGCCCGGATGTCCCGCGTACAAGACGATTTCACCTAGAAACAGAGTCGAGTTCGCAGACGCCGCAACGGCCGAGGCCTCGGGTTACCGCGCCGCCCGGAACTGCCGGTGAGGCGGGGAAGAAGGAGACATCGCCGATGACGATCGATCTCCGGCTCGACCCCGCCGAGGTCGCGCTGCTCACCGATCTCTACGAGCTTACAGTCAGCGCGGCGTTCTTCGAGCACGGATTCAACGATACCGCGTCGTTCGAAGTCGCGATGCGCCGGATGCCGCCGGGCCGCGGATTCATGGTCGCAGCCGGCATCGAACGGCTGGCCGAGGCGCTGGAGGAATATCGTTTCGACGCCGCCGCGATCGGGCATCTCGAGTCGCTGCAACTTTTCAAGCCGGATTTTCTTGAATTTCTTTCGAAACTCCGCTTTACCGGTTCGATCCGGGCGATTCCCGAAGGCACGATTTATTTCGCCGGCGAACCGATCGTGGAGATCCGCGCGCCGCTGATCGAAGGCCAGCTGATCGAGACGCTGGCGCTCAACCAACTCGGATTCGCTTCGATTGTCGCGACCAAAGCCGCGCGATGCTTCGTCGTCGCGGGCGGCAGGCGGTTGGTCGACTTCGGTCCGCGCCGCGCGCAGGGCGCCGATGCGGCTCTTATCGCGGCGCGCTCGAGCTACCTGGCGGGCTTTCACGGCACCGCCAACGTGCTCGCGGGCAAGCGCTACGGAATCCCCGTTTTCGGCACGATGAGCCACAGCTTCGTGATGGCGCACGAGCGCGAGCGCGACGCGTTCAGCGATTTTGTCTCGAGCTTCCCGGCGCTCAGCACGCTGCTTGTTGACACCTACGACACGGTGCATGGCGTCGAGAATGCGGCCGCGGTCGGCGCGAAATTTCGCGAGGCGGGCGTGAAAATCCAGGGCGTGCGGTTGGACAGCGGCGACCTCCACGAACTCAGCCGCAAGACGCGGCGGATTCTCGATCAGGCCGGCTTCGGCGACATCGCAATCGTCGCGAGCGGCAACCTCGACGAATACCGAATCGCGGAACTCACCGACGCAGATGCGCCGATCGATGCGTTCGGGGTCGGCGCCGCGCTCGCGGTCAGCGACGACGCGCCGGCGGCTGACTTCACCTACCAGCTCGTCGATTACAAGGATCACGGCCGGCTCAAGACCTCGGCCGGAAAAATTTCAACGCCGGGCCGCAAGCAGTTGTTCCGCGCTTATGCGCCGAGCGGATCGTTCTTTGCGGACTTGATCGGAATTGTGGACGAGGGCGCGACTACCGTGGCGCGCGAGTTTAAGCCGATCCCGGCGAAAACGGTTCAACTGATGGAGACGGTTTTGGACAAAGGCCGCCGGATCATGCCCCGTCCGACACTGGCCGCGGCGCGCGAGCGGCTGATGAATGGACTGACGGCCCTCGATGCCCGCTACAAGACGATCCGGCGGCCGGCGGAGTTTCCGGTGCGACAGACCGCGGCGCTCGGCGCGCTGGTGATCAGCGAAAAACTGCGCGCGGATAAACGCCAGGATTAGATCGCAGCTCTGCTACGGATTCGACGGTCCCAAGCCTGACGACACGCCGGCAACAAACGGCGTCGTCCGCTCGGGTGGCGGTGAATCCCGCAGACTGTGCGCGGCGGCGGCCAGATGGGCGGAGTCGAAAGTCAAGAGCAATGGCTTGATGAGATCCAGGCGAGGACGGGAATCGGGCGTCCATCGCGTCGGCGCGGGATAATCGATTTCGGAGGCGATTGCACGGTAGCGCTCCATCAGCGGTCTCACGCCCTCGTACGTGCCAACGATCACGATGGCGACCTGGCCGCCGGGCGCCAGGACGATTTGCCAGTCGGTATAGGCGTGGGGCGCCGCATCGACAAGCCAGTCGCGCGGAATGAGGTCGAGCCGTTTGAGTTCAAGCGCAGACAGCTTCGAGAGATCGTGTCCGTCGGCGAGATACTTTCCGGCTGCCTCGAGGATCGTATCGAATCGCAGCGCGTCGGCGCGCGCTTCGACCTGCGCGGCTGGAAGCTTGGCGTAAGATCCGAACGAATCGCGCGGGATTTTGTAAATCCACACGCCTTTTTCGTTCAGTGCCGCGACTCCGAGCGATGCGAGGGTCCGCTGCCAGATCGGAAAATTTGCTTCCTTCGGGTCCGCGATTACGGCCCGCACGCCGAAGCGGGCGATGTAGGCCTTGAGCTGATCGGCAGGCTCGGGCAGATCGATACTGCCGTAAAAGTAGCTAACCACCGGCATTCGACGGAACTCGAACGGCGAGAATCCTGTCCATCCGCCGGCCATCCGGAAGTACATTTCGCTCTGCAATTGCCAGTACATGCTGTTGCCCTTGTACCCCCATGGCAATGGCAAAATGATCTCGCGCGGTTCAAGTTCATTTGCGTATGTTCGGTCGGTGAAGAATGCGGGGATGTCGAGCCTGCTCACCCAAAACGATGCATGCGGATTCGGCGCGATTGATGCCACGATGATCGCCGCCACCGCGAGTTTGGAAACTCCGCGCGCCGACGACGACGCGAACCACATGGCAATCATCACGGCCACGACCAGAAACGCGTACATCATGAAGCGCACCGGCAGGATATTCTCGATTAGGGGAAGGTGTTGGAAGATGGCCCAGGGCATCGGAAACCCCTGCACTCCAGCAATGTGCAGAGTCGGGCCGATGGCGGCGATGATGATCGCAAGAAACAAAATTGTGAGAAACTTACCCGCCGGCGTCGGCCAGAAGCGGCGCCGGAATATCTCGGCGAACACGATCAACACGACGCCGAGATAGTCGCCGTTCTCCATGATAGTGCCTGTGAAGCGGCCCGTGATCGCGGTCGCAAAATCGGCGGCGCCCCACCAGATGGTGTGCCACGGCACGAGGAATCCAATCAAATCCGCACTATACTTGCTGGGCGGCCAGATCGGCCCACTCGGATGACCGAGGGCGAGCAAGTAATAGAAGTAAGCTGAGAGTACGGCTGTAGAGATCAAGTATCCGCCGACGGTGGGAATGATTAGGCGTCGGAGCCGGATGCGGGCGCCGCCATCGAAAAGCACAAGCGCAAGCAGCAGTGAGAATCCGCTGACCAGCGTTGTGGTCGCGAAGAGATCAACCGAACACAAAAATAGAGTGACCAGCAGCGCCGCCAGCATCACGGCAAAACGTGCCGCCGAGATCTCGTCGTCGAGGCGCTTGAGCGCGATCAGCGCGATCAGCGGCGCCGGAAAAATCGCGATACAAACGAGGTGGCCGAGTACCTGGCCAAGCATGTAGGGAGAAAAACCGAAGATGTATCCGCCCAGAACGGAAGGCCAGAATGCTCCCGTCACGCGCCGGCATAGCAGAAACGCGGCAAATGCCGCGAGCGGCGACATCAGCGTTACGATGATGTTGTAGGTTGCGGGCTCGCCCACCGTGACTTGCAGAGGGATCGAGACCCAGGCGGGGATCGGGACGAAGGTCGTCCACGCCAGGTTGATTCCGAGCGGCGCCCAGACGAAGTCGGTGACGAACGGGTTGAGCCCGTGCGCGATCGAAAACCGCCACCAGTTGAAAAACCACATCGTCTGCGGCGGATCGGTATCGCGCCCGATGTAGTAGCCCGAATGTCCGATGAGCCCGCGATCAAGCAAAAGAACCGCTAGTGAGAAGTAAAGCGCGAACGCTCCGAACGACTGCAATCGATGTCGCGCGCGATCCGACGAAGTCATCAGCGGGAATCCGCGCCGAGGAATGGCGTCGTCATCTCGGGCGGCGGCGAAGATTTAAGTTGCCTGGCCGCAGCCTCGACTTGAGCGCGATCGAAAATAACCAGGATCGGGGCGAGCTGATCCTCGGACGGCGAAGACCGGGGATTCCATCGCGACGGCGCTGGATACAGCAACTCGGCTTTGTCCAAATAGCGGTCCAGCAGAGGCTTCACGCCTTGAGGAGAACCCCACAAGGCGATCCCGATCCGCTTATCTGCCAAAACACCGACTGACCAACTGCTGACCGAATTGGGCGCGGTGGCTATCTGCCAGTCGGGCGGCAAAAGATTGAGGCGCTTCAGTTCCGGTGCGGATAGCTTGAGGGGATCGTTTCCACCGGCGATATAGTCTGCCGTGGCTGCGAGAACAGTATCAAACCTGAGCGCGAGCGCACGCGCCTCGATCTCGGCTCCGGTCAATTTCGCATATGCCGCGAATTTTCCCGGCGGAATTTTGTAAATTAACACACCGCCGGACTGTTCGGCGGCCACTCCGAGCGATGCGAGCGCCGGTTCGAGTGTGTCGAATCGTTCGTATGATGGGTCGGCGACGATAGCGGTCACATCGAACCGCGCCAGGTACGCTTTGAGCTGATCGCCGGCTTCCGGCAGGTCTGTCTGGCCGTAAAATAGATCCACGATCGGCATCCGCACGAACTCGAATGGCGAGTTTCTCGTCCATCCGCCGGCCATCCTGAAGTACATGTCGCTCTGCGCCTGCCAGTACATGCTTTTGCCAGTGTGCGGGAACGGCAATGGTAGGATGATCTCGCGTGGTGAGAGTTCTTTTTCATACAGTCTATCGGCGAAGAACGCGGGAGGGTCGAGCCTGCTTACCCAGAAGGAGGTGCTCGGATTTGGCGCGAAGAACAAAACGATCAACGCGGCAGTTAAATTTTTCGTTGATGACCGTACCGACGCACTGCTGAGCCAGATAGCCGCGATCAGCGAAATTAAGAGCGCCGTGTACACAGAGAATCTCACCGGCAGCGCGATCGAAATCAGCGGCAACCGCCCGACAATCGCCCACGGCATCGGAAATATCGCAGATCCCCCCACGCGCAGCGCTGGCCCGAGCGAAGCGACAATGGCAATCGCGAGCATCGTAATCAGGAAGCTGCCCGCCGATGTGCGCCACGCAGCCCGCCAGTAAGCCTCGATTACGATGAGCAGCGGGATTCCGATGTAAGCTGCGTTCTCGTAAATGTCCGCGCCAAACGTTCCTGTTATTGCCCGCGCGAATCCAAAGGCGCCGAGGAGATTCGTCTCAGTGGGAATGAAGAAATTGAGCAGGTCTGCGGTGAAATTGCCGGGTGACCAAATCGGACCGTGAGGGAAGCCGAGAGCGAAGAGATAGTAGAGGTATGGCGAGACGACGATCATCGCGATCGCGTAAGCCGCAGCCAGAGAACCAATCAGGCCGAGTAATCTTGCCCGCGTTTCGCCGCCGAAAAAAACGATGGCGATCAACAGGGCGAATCCGCCGAAGACGGTCATGGTCGCGAAGAGTTCGATCCCGCAGAGAAATTGCACTATCAGGAGCGCCGCAATCTCGAGCGTGAAGCGCCGCGCTGAAATCTCGCCGTCGAGGCGGCGAAGCCCTGTCAACGCTGCGAGCGGAACCGGAAAGGCAAGTATCAAATTCAAATGGCCCCCCAGCATCTGACCCAACATGTACGGCGAGAAGCCGAAGATGTAACCGCCGAGGATTGACGGCCAGAAGGCGCCGGTGACGCGACGGCATAGCAGAAATGCCGAAAGCGTGGCGAGCGGGAGCGCGACGAGACAGAGAATGTTGTAAGCTGCGGCTTCGCCGAACCAGCACCCAATCGGAATTGCGACCCATGCCGGAAGCGGTATGAACGCTGACCATGCGAGATTGAATCCGAGCGGCGCCCACAACAGATCAGTCAAAAAAGGGTTGACACGATGATCAAGCGCGTACCGCCACCATCGCATGAACCACATGTATATGGGAGGGTCGGCTTCACGCCCGATGTAAGCGGTCGTCAGATGGCCTGCGAGACCACGCCCAAACAGAAGAATCGACAAGGCGAGAAAGAACACGAAGGCTGCGGTCCGCTCATATCGGCCGTAGTGGCTATTGACGTGAGCCATTATGTTAGGAGGGGCGCGAAGCTATGCGCGATGACTCGTGGCTGAGGTCGCGCCTGTGGCGTCCAGTGCGGAGGCGGCGTCGAGGATGCATTGCTCGGTCGTCGGCCAATCGATGCACGGGTCGGTGACGGAGACGCCGTACTTGAGCTTGGTGCGATCCGAGCTGAGCGGTTGGTTACCGGCTTCGATATTGCTCTCGAGCATCGCGCCCATGATCGCGCGACTGCCAGCGCGCACCTGATCAATCAGCGTCCGCAGCACCGCGGGCTGTTTGGTGAAGTCCTTGCTCGTCTGCGCGTGCGAGCAATCCACCATCATGCGCGGCTCCAGCGCGGCGCTCGCGAGCATCCGGCGGCATTCCTCGATACTGGCGGCGTCGTAGTTCGGCTTGCGTCCGCCGCGGAGCACGATGTGAGTATCGGGATTTCCCGAGGTGCGGATCACAGCCGAGATTCCGTCCTGGGTGATGCCGAGAAAAGAATGCGGCCGGCGCGCCGATTGAATTGCGTTGATCGCAACCTGCAGATTTCCTTCCGTCGTGTTCTTGAATCCGACCGGCATCGACAACCCGCTCGCCATCTCGCGATGGGTCTGCGACTCGGTCGTGCGTGCGCCGATCGCGGCCCACGCGACCAGGTCCGCGATATACTGCGGCGTGATCGGATCGAGCAGTTCGGTCCCCGCCGCGAGGCCCATCCGATTTATTTCGATCAACAATCGGCGTGCGATGCGCAATCCTTCACGCATATCGCAGCTGTCGTCCATGTGCGGATCGTTGATGAGCCCCTTCCATCCCACGGTCGTGCGCGGCTTTTCGAAGTACACGCGCATGATCACGTGGAGCCGATCCGAGGTGGCGTCCTTCAGCTTCGCCAGCCGCCGGGCATAATCGATCGCGGCGTCGGGGTCGTGTATCGAACACGGGCCGACTATGCACAGCATCCTGCGGTCCCGCCCCGCCAGGATTTCGCGAATCGTCTGGCGCGCCTCGACCACGGTCTGCGCAATTCCCTCGTCCACCGGCATCTCGTTCTTGAGCAGATTCGGCGCGATCAGCGGTTCGGTGGCGAGAACGTGGACATCCTGAATTTGACGCATAGATGGCCCCTATTTTTATCCGAAAGGACGCGGCTAACAAAGCCGCTGCCTATTGGGCATAATACCGTTCGAATCGAATCCCTGGACCCGACGCAGAATGCCGTGATGGAAGAAAAGGGCGAACCGCAACCGAACCCAGAAGGGCGGCATAAGAGCGGCGAACCGCCTGCAGTCGGCCGGCCGCCGCGACTCCTCCGCGTCAGGCTCTGGCAGGCGATCGCGGGGATGTCTGTTGCCGTCGCACTCGCGTCACTCATCGTGATGTCCGAACTCGCCGGCTCGCTCGCGCGACGCACCAACTATGTGAATCGCCGCGTAGCTGCTCTGAATGCGACCGTCCGCGATCTACGCCGCCAGACGGCGGTCACACAGCGCAAGCTCGGCTCCGAGCGCGAACGCGCCACGGTGGGTGAGGTGTTTGAGAAAATCCTTTTCGCGCCGGACCTTCGCACTATCAAACTGGCCGCGCCCGCCGAGAAGGATAAGGAAAAAGACAAATCCATCAAGCAATCCGGCGGCTTCGAACTCGCCTCCGGACGGCTCGCGATGAGCGAGTCGGCCGGCGCTGCGATGCTCGAAGCGAACGGACTCAAGCCAACCGGCGCCTTCCAGGTTTACCGCATCTGGTGGATGGCGAAACGCGGCGTGCCTATTTGGGCCGCGGATTTTCTGGTCGGCGACGACGGCCTTGCCACGGTTCCGGTGGATTTGCCGCCCGGGCACGAGAAAGAACCGTCGCTCAGCGTCACGCTGGAGGATGAATCATACAGCGAGGCTCCTGCTGGTCCGATCGCGCTCAAAGGGGAAGCCTCGCCGGTATCGGGAACAGTGCAGAGTCCGCGTAAATCGCGACGATAATCGCTCCGTCGTGCGCCGGCGTGCGGATAGTCAAACGGCCCTTCTGGCGCGAAAATAAACGAAATTGGCGAGCGGAGACGGATCAGTCGGCGCCCGCGAACTCGAGCAGGATTCGGTACGCCCATCGCGATTTTCCCTCCGTCGAGGGGGGGCTTTACTTCGACCGTCAATATGCGTAAATTGTTTTTCGGCGGCGCTTTTCGGCGCGGCCTGTGGAAATTTCGCCTCAGAATCCTCACATAGCCGTTGACACGGTTCGGATTAAGAGAGTATAGTTTCCTTTCGCCCCAAAAGGGTTGGTCTTTGAAAACTGAATAGTAGTGCATGCCTTAATCGGCGGCGGGGGTCCAGGAATGGACCTGATGCCCGACCGATTTCTTTGATTTAATTGCGGTCAGTCCTGCCGTTCCATGACGCGTTAGCCGCGTCTCGAACGGTGGATATACTGAGCTATAATGGAGAGTTTGATCCTGGCTCAGAACGAACGCTGGCGGCGTGCCTGAGACATGCAAGTCGTGGGAGAAAGTCGTAGCAATACGGCTAGTAAACCGGCGCACGGGTGAGTAACACGTGGACAACCTGCCTTGGAGTCTGGGATAACCCGTCGAAAGACGAGCTAATACCGGATAAGACCACGGGAAGTTCGCTTCCTGAGGTAAAAGATGGCCTCTGCTCCTGCAAGCTATCACTTTGAGAGGGGTCCGCGTCCTATCAGCTAGTTGGCGAGGTAACGGCTCACCAAGGCTAAGACGGGTAGCTGGTCTGAGAGGATGGTCAGCCACACTGGGACTGAGACACGGCCCAGAGTCCTACGGGATGCAGCAGTCAGGAATATTGCGCAATGGAGGAAACTCTGACGCAGCGACGCCGCGTGGGTGATGAAGGCCTTCGGGTCGTAAAGCCCTGTCGGAGGGGAAGAAAAGTCTGTTGGCTAATATCCAGCGGACCTTTGACGGTACCCTCAAAGGAAGCACCGGCTAACTCCGTGCCAGCAGCCGCGGTAAGACGGAGGGTGCAAGCGTTGTTCGGATTGACTGGGCGTAAAGGGCGTGTAGGCGGTTGGTCAAGTCGGATGTGAAAGCCTGGGGCTCAGCCCCAGAAGTGCATCCGAAACTAGCCAGCTAGAGCGCGATAGAGGAGGGTGGAATTCCTGGTGTAGCGGTGAAATGCGTAGATATCAGGAGGAACACCGGCGGCGAAGGCGGCCCTCTGGGTCGTTGCTGACGCTGAGACGCGAAAGCGTGGGGAGCAAACAGGATTAGATACCCTGGTAGTCCACGCCTTAAACGATGGGTACTAGGTGTTCGGGGTGTTGACCCCCTGAGTGCCGCAGTTAACGCATTAAGTACCCCGCCTGGGGACTACGGCCGCAAGGTTAAAACTCAAAGGAATTGACGGGGGCCCGCACAAGCGGTGGAGCATGCTGTTCAATTCGACGCGACGCGAAGAACCTTACCTGGGCTAGACAACGGCGGACCGCCTGAGAAATCAGGTTTTCCCTTCGGGGACTGCCGGTTCAGGTGTTGCATGGCTGTCGTCAGCTCGTGTCGTGAGATGTTGGGTTAAGTCCCGCAACGAGCGCAACCCCTGCCCTTAGTTGCCACCGGGTAATGCCGAGCACTCTATGGGGACTGCACGGGTCAACCGTGAGGAAGGCGGGGATGACGTCAAGTCATCATGGCCCTTATGTCCAGGGCAACAAGCGTGCTACAATGGATTACACAAAGGGTTGCAAACTCGCGAGAGCCAGCTAATCCCAAAAAGTAGTCCTCAGTTCGGATCGGAGTCTGCAACTCGACTCCGTGAAGTTGGAATCGCTAGTAATCGCGGATCAGAACGCCGCGGTGAATACGTTCTCGGGCCTTGTACACACCGCCCGTCACGCCATGGAAGCCTGCTGT
>NZ_JBEKBF010000013.1:100000-138933 GCF_050015535.1 Binatus soli (SeqCode)
CCGCAATCGGGATTCGTGCAAACCCACGCCTTGAAGAGAACCGAAGCGCCCTCCTGCCCATAGTCGGACAGTGGAATCAGTACTCCATTGTTACATTTTTGGCACTTCGGCCACTCCATCATCCGCGCCTCCTTGCAGCCGACCCGAACCGCATCGTCCGTTCTTGAAATTATCCGACCAACAAATCTAAAGCAACGTGCCGCGATGCGCCGATGGAGCCGTCCAAGAGCGCCCCGGAACGCGTACTCGACGAACGTGATACGGCGAGCAGATGGTTTCTACTTGAGCGCGCGCACGGAAAAGCCGCGATCGTTGCTGCATAACAGCGAGCGCTTGCCGTCCAGCACGGTCTCGAGCACAACTTCCCGGCCCCATAGCCGCTGCAGGTAGGTGAGACTTTTCTCGGCGTATTCAATATGCAGATCGCGGCCGTCGTGATAGTGCTTGACGTAGAGTGTGCGGTTCTGGCCGAAGTCGGCGTCCTCGACCTTCAGCACCGGTATCGAGTTGGTGCCGACGTTCTTGATCAACGTTGCCTTGACTTCCCGCCAACCCTCCTCGTCGGCCACCTTACTGACCACCAGCTCCTCGCCGCGCGCCTCGTATTCGAAAATATCCATCTCGCGCATGAGATCTTCGGTCAGATAGCGGCGGATGAACGACGCATCACGCTCCACCTCGCGGACCTCGAAGATCTTTTCCGTGCCGGACTTCACCGGCGGGCCGTCGCGCTTGATTTCCTCCGCGGTCGGATTTGTAAAGCGCCGGTAGATGTCTTCCCAAATCTTGAGGCCGAGATGATACGGATTGATCTGGCCGGGAATCGGGCGGACGACCTGGTTGTGGTTCACGATGAATTCGAGATGGAGCCCCTGCTCCAGCTCGAGCGATTCCAAAATCTTCTTGTGCCAGTAGCTCGCCCATCCCTCGTTCATGATCTTCGTCTCCATCATGGAGATGAAGTACTTGGCTTCTTCATCCACGATGGTGAGCAAATCCTTTTCCCAGTCGGCGAGAAACGGGTTGTGATCGCGAATGAAGAGCAGCAGGTCTTCGTCCGGTTCGAGCGGGACCTTGTGGAAATCGGGCGCCTCGATTTGCTTGCGCGCGTGGATTTTCTGAAACGGATCGGGCTGTCCTTGCGCGCTGTCTTCGGCGCGAGCCATCTGTTCCAGTGGCGTGAGCTTCTTGATCGCAAGATTGCGCCGGCATTGCCACGACAGCGCATGCGCCGCGTCCAGAATCCGCTCTACCTGCTCCACCCCGATCGACGGGTCCTCGACGTAGCGCCGCACGCGTATCGCAGCCGCTTTGAAAGCCTCGATAGTCAGTTCGGCGCGCGTCGATTTGAACGTGAAATTGTTCTTGAAGAAATCGTTGTGCCCGTACACGTGTGCGATCGTGAGTACCTGCAGCAGGATCGAGTTGTCGCGCATCAGGTATGCAATCGCCGGATTGGAGTTGATAACCATCTCGTACGGCAGACCGCTGACGCCGTGATCGTAAAGCGTTTTGAGCTTCTCGTACGCCTTGCCGTACGACCAATGCGGGTAATGCGACGGCATCCCCGAGTACGCCATGTACCCGAGCATCCCGGTGTGATCGCAAAGCTCGAACTCCTGCGGATAGCAGTCGAGCCCGAACTCTGCCGCCTTGTCGCGAATCCGCCGGTCCCACTCGACGAGGTCGTTCAAGTTCCACGCCGCGATGCGCGGCGATCCGCCCGCGTTCTGAGCGGCGCTCATGCTTCCTTCACCCTGTCTTTGGCCAGGAAGGCTTTGAACGACGGCCAGATGTCTTCTTTGCGCTCGATTAGCACGGTGTGAAAGTTCGGCGCCTGGATTTGGCGGAACACGTTGAGCATCGAAGATTCGTAGTACCGCGACCCCAGCGGCTTGATTTCGCCGTAGCCGAGCAAGTTGCAAATCCCGGCGAGTTCCTCCGCGTCCTTGAGCGCGGCGGGATTGTCGGAGTCGAAATTGTCGCCGTCCGAGCAATGGAACGCGTACAGGTTCCACAGCGACGGATGATATCGTGCGGCAATTATTTCCAGCGCCTTGGCGTAGCCGGATGAGATAAAGGTGCCGCCCGATTCGCCCTTGTGGAAGAACTCCTCCTCGGTGACCTCGCTGGCCTCCGTGTGATGCGCGATGAAAACGATTTCGACGTTGCGGTAGCGCGTCGAGATGAACTGATAGAGCAGAAAGAAGAAGCTGCGCGCCAGGTACTTCTTCATCGTGTCCATCGAGCCCGACGTGTCCATGATGCAGATTACCGCGGCGTTCGATTCCTCCTTGGTGTCGATCTCGACGTGCTTGTAGCGCAAGTCGTCCTGATGGAACGGGAAGCGGCGATGCACGCGCTGGAATGCGGCGCCGGGCGAAGCCGCGAGCGCTTCCTCGTCCAGTGCGCCTTCTTCGAGCGCGATTTCATCGAGCGCACCTTCGACGCCGGTATCGAGTTCGCGGTCGGCCTTGGATTCTTCCAGCGCGCGCGCCACCGCGTCGTTGCGCTTGTCGGACGCGAGCATCCGCATCACGCGCTGCTTGGCGGTGCGCCGCTTGTCCAGCCTGATGCGGATGCCGACCTTGCGGTAGCCTTTGCGCCGGGACGAGTAATCGGACTGGATTTCGCGCAGCGCGCGCCGCTCGAGGTTGGGTAGTTCGAGATCCTCGAACATGATCTCGATCAATTCCTCGAGCGTGACGTCGGTCTCGTAATAATCGACGCCGGGCCGGTCGCCGGCCTGCTCGTCGCCTTTGCCGGGTCGGTCCTTGCCGGTTTTGCCGACGACTTGCCCGGGCCGCGAGTCGCCGTCGCCCTGCGACGCACCGGGAGCGTTGTCGCCGAAAACGAAGCGGTATTCCTTGATTCCGCGCAGCGGAACCTTGATCACGCGATCTTTGTCTTTGCCGATGATCGATTCTTCGGCGATGATGTCGGCGATATTTTCGCGGATCGATTCGCGAACTTTCTGGCGGTGGCGCAGCCGGTCGCCGGCCGAGCGGTCGGAGCGTTCAGCGTCGGAGATCCGGTATTCGCGGAAGATTGTATCGCCGCCGCTCATCGTCTGCTCATCCGGGCTCTCTCAATCCTTCCACAGATTGTTCGCTGCGAAATTTTGAGAAAATCCTATCATCAGTTCGGCTATCTTCGTCTTGCTTTATTGGCTCAGTTTCTCAGTTTCATACCATAAGTAGTGGTTTTGAGATGCTCTCACCACCATCGATAGTTTCGTTCCGTCAGAAATTGGATTTCGCCCAGAGCCACGCAAAATATCAGTCCTTCCACAGATTATTCGCGGCGTACTTGAGCACGACGTCCACGCACGATTCGCAGTACCCGTTCTCGAGCAGGTTCTTCACCATCGAGCCGTACTTCTCGCCCTGTTCCTCGTCGCGGGTGCGCGCCTTGGTGATGATGCGTGAAATGTCGCGCACCGAGGTCATCAGCTTTTTCTCGATCGCCTCCTTGAGCGGCTCGTAGCTCTTGTAGCTGATCTTTTCGCCGCGCCGCGACGTTGCCCACAGGTACGCGATCACTTCCTGGCGAAATCCGTCGGCCGCCGATCCGATGATCGCTATTTGCTCTTCGATCGACTTCAGGAAGCCCTCGTCGGGCGCCAGTTCTTCGTTGGTGTTGCGATCGCGCACGCGGGTCTTGTTGACGTACGCCTCGGCGTGATCGAGGTAGTTCTGGAACAGCGACTCCGCCTGCTCCTGATACGAATAGACGAACGCGCGTGTGATCTCCTTTTCGAGCAGGTCGAGATATTCCTTATGCAGCGTGTCCTGCAGGAACTCCAGATACTGCTTGCGCGTGTCGTCGGGCAGGTCGCCCTCCTTGGTCATCGAGATCAGCGCCTCGCGCACGTTGATCGGATTGATGCAGTTGCCCGTGACGTTGTCCGATAGCGCGTTGTCGAGCGCCTTCATGATGAAGCGCGTCGAGATCCCCGACATCCCCTCGCGCTTGGTGTCTTCTTTCAGCTCCTGCACGTCGATCTTCTTGGTGCGTCCTTTCTCGACGACTTCCTCGCCGTTGTAGAGCCGCAGCTTGGTCATCAGGTCGCACTTCGCGGTCGGCTCCAGGCGCGACAAAATCGCGTACATCGAGGCGAGCTCGAGTGTGTGCGGCGCCACGTGCGCGCGGAAATCGGAGTTCCTGATGATCTTTTGATAGATCTTCACCTCTTCGGACAGGCGCAGGTTGTACGGCACTTTCACGACGACGATACGATCGAGGATCGCCTCGTTGGTGTGATCGGCCTTGAACTTCTGCCACTCGGCTTCGTTCGAATGCGCGACGATGCAGGTATCGACGTACACCATTCCGTGGCGCCCGGGCGCCGGAATCACTTTCTCCTGGGTCGCCGTGATCATCGCGTGCAGGTACTCGGTCTCGTTCTTGAAAACTTCGATGAACTCGACGATTCCGCGGTTGCCGACGTTCAGCGCGCCGTTCAGTTCGAGCACGCGCGGGTCGCCCTCGGAGTATTGGTCGAGCTTCGAGATGTCTTCCGATCCGATCAGCACCGAAGTGTCCTGGTTATTCGGATCGACCGGCGGCACCACGCCGACTCCCACGCGGTTGCGCTTGGAGAAGTTGCGCGCGATGACCGGAAATTCCTCGTAGCGATTGTTGAACTCGGACTTGAGCCGATAGCGGCATACCGGGCACAGGTCGCCCTCGATGTGCGCGCCGAGCATCTTCTCGAACTCGCGCCGCAGATGGCGCGGGACCAGATGCAGCGGCTCCTCGTTCATCGGGCATCCTTCGATCGCGAAGATGAATCCGATCTGCTCGAGCCCGCGCTGGATCCTTTCGACCAGCGAACTCTTGCCCGAACCTACCGGTCCCATCAGGTACAGAACCTGCCGGCTCTCTTCGCCCTTCAGCGACGCGGAATGGAAGTAGCGGACGATCTGCGCGATCGTGCGCTCGATCCCGAAAAATTCCTCCGCGAAGAAATTGAACACCTTCAGCGGCTCATCCTTGTACAGCCGCTTGGTGCGCGGATCGTCGGTGTCGTGCAACGAATGAAGGCCCGACGAAATGATCAAGTCGTAGATTCGCGCGTGCGCGAGCTTGGTTATGGTCGGGTCGGCCTTCACGACCTCGAAATATGCGAGCAGCGTGCCGCGCCATTGCTTCGACTCGCGTGCGGCGCGGTCTTCTTTGATCACTCGCTCGAAGTTATTGAGATCCGCCATCGGCTATCTCCTTCGGGTTATGGAATGTTGTGCAGGAATACTGCCTGGGAAAGCGGGATATGGTCGGGCCGTACTATTTCTGGAGCCCATCCTGATTTCGAGTATAACGGAGCCATTGATCTGCAACAAGCAACACGCCCGCAATGGCCGCTGGCGTGACGGATCGATTCTTCAGCAACTCGCGAAGAAGTACGGTCTTTTCTGAAATTAGGACGCTATCCGCTTGTGGGCTGGAATCCGAATATGAAAAAGCAGGTTGCGCGCTCGAGGTTCCCGGCTCTCTTTTTACAGAGCCTAATATGCCTCGCTTGTTCGACGCAGCCTGCTTCCTCCTTGTCGTCTAACATATAAGCCCCCGGATAGATACTCGCCCAAATTGGTGCCGGAGCACGCAACACATTAAGCCGCGTTGGGCGTCAACAGGTGTGCACGATGTTGATTTGCGCTTTACTGAAATAACCGCTCGGAGACCGGCACCGTGTCGCCCAGCACGATGCGCCCGCGGTCGTTTCTCACCATTGCTGCGAACACAGTGTCGTCGTGCGCGAACGACAGCCACCACCGCTTCTCCGCGGCGAGCCCGAGGTAGCGCCCTTTTTGTTCCATCGTGCGGAGCGCGTCGAGATCGTACGCCTGGTTCCACGGACCGCGGATGTGCGAGCGCGTCGGTACTATATCTGCCAGGTGCATGAAGCATTCGCCTCCGTCGCTGACCAGCGCCGCCTGATGGTCCCGCGTATGGCCGCCGGTGACGACGGCGCGCACGCCCGCGACGATGTCGGTATCGCCATCGATTGCTTCGAGCATCGATCGCACCGGCGCGAGAACCTCCGCGGCGTGGCGATACGCGGCGTGAAGCCGTTCGTTGCGCGGATTACCGGCGATTTCGAGTTCGCCTTTCTGCACGAAGATTCGCGCGCGCGGAAACGCAGCTTCCAGCGCGCCGGAATCCCGCCGGCGCACGATTCCTCCGCAATGATCGAAATGCAGATGCGACACGATCAGATGCGTGACGTCGCCCGCCTCCATCCCGAGCGCGCGCAGATGCGCGGGGATCCATCCGTCGCCATGATCGAAGATCTGGCGCTCGACGGTGCTTAGCCGGTTGCCGATTCCCGTATCGACCAGAATCGCGTCGGCCCCCTTCACGATCAGCGGGCACGTCAGGTTCAGGCGGATACGGTTGTGCTCGTCGGGAGGATGGTTGTGTTTCCAGAGTTCGCGCGGGACCACCCCGAACATGCATCCGCCGTCGTTGCGCCAGAAACCATCGGCAAGGAACGCCACCTCGAACGCGCCGACCTTGATCTTCGGTGGTGTCTCAGCCATCTCGCCTCCTCAGCTTCCCATCAACCACGTTCCCAGTATCAGCGCGATACCGCCCATCGCGACGATTGCGGCGTGTGCCTTCACCATTCGAGTCATCGCGCCCGCCACCGCGTCGATACGCTCGCGCGCGACTGCCGCTCTGACCGCCGCACCGACTCTCATCGACCACGTCATCACGGCAATCATAACGATAAACAGCGCAATCTTGATGGCAAGCACCGTCATGAATGTGGTTGAGAACGCGAAGCCCCGCAAAACTCCCGCCGCTATCAGGCTGATCAGTCCCGTCGCGAGTAGCACCGCCGCGGCGACGAAGCCGAGCAGATCGATCTTGGGCGCCGCGTTCACCGCAAAATTGCGCTGCTCGGCGCTTCCCGTCGCGAGCGCGAGACCCGCGATCATGAAGCATGCGCACGCGCCGATCCAAATCGCGCCGGCCGCCGCGTGGGTCCACAGAATCACCGTTCCCAACAATTTGAACCTCTTTCCCCGTCGAATCGCAAAAAGACTAACCCTGTCCCTCGCGCGATTACACCCCGCCGCGCGTTGGCGGGCGGCATCGTTTTGGGCTAACTAGAATTTTTGGATCGATTGCCGTTCAATCGGCGCGCCATCCGCGGAGGTGACCGTGACGCTCAATCCATACATCGAGGCACACGAACTGCGCGAGCTTGTCCTCAAAAAGGAAGTCCGCCCGCGCGAGGTCGCGGAATTTTTTCTCGCGCGCGTCGAGAAACTGAATCCCAGGCTCGGCGCATTCATGACCGTCACCGCCGATCGCGCGCTCGCGGACGCATCGCGGCTCGAAAAGATGAACGCTTCGGATGCGGCCATGCTGCCGCTGTTCGGCGTCGCCTATTCGCTCAAGGACCTGGTCTGGACCAGGGACATTCGCACCACCTTCGGCTCGAAGAACTACGAGAATTGGCACGCGCCCGCCGACGCGGAACTCGCCGTCCGGCTCGCCAACTCCGGTGGAATTCTGCTCGGCAAAACCACCACCCCCGAATTCGGCCTGCGTCCGACCACCGAGGGCGGTCTCTGTCCGCCCGCGCGAAATCCCTGGAACCTCGAACACACCGCCGGCGGCTCCAGCGGCGGTTCCGCCTGCGCGGTCGCCTCCGGACTGCATCCCGTGGCGCAGGGCAGTGACGGCGGTGGATCGATTCGCATACCGTCGGCATGCTGCGGCGTGGTCGGAATCAAACCGTCGCGTGGGCGAATCACGCGTGCGCCGCAGGAAGGTGAAGCATGGAGTGGACTTTCCACTACCGGCCCGATCGCGCGCACCGTCCGCGACGCGGCGTTGATGCTCGATGCGATGGCGGGGATGATGCCGGGCGATCCGTACGCGGCACGGCCGCCGGCGCGTCCATTCGTCGAGGAAGTTTCGGCGCATCCGAAAAAACTTCGGCTTGCATTTATCAACCATAGCGCGCTCGGCCCGGTGGACGCTGAAACTCTCGCCGCGCTCGAGTCCGCATGCGGCGTGTTCCGCGAGATGGGGCATCGTGTCGAGCCGCTGACGCTCGATCCCGGCGCGCAGCTCGGCAAGTACGTCCGCGTGATCGTGGGCGCGTCGGTCTCGGCGCTGAACATCCCCAACCCGGAGCTGCTCGATCCGCTGGTGCGCGAGAGCTACGAATGGGGCGCCAAAATTTCCGCCGCCGACTACATCCGCGCGGTAACCGGGATGCACAATGCGTCGCGCGAAATCGTGCACGCGCTCATGCCCTACGACACGCTGCTCGCCCCGACGCTCACCCGGCCCGCAGTGCGGCTCGGCACCTTGCCGTCGAATCCCGCCATCGCCGGGGATGAAATCTACGGGTGGATCGCGTTCACCTTCCCGTTCAACTCGACCGGTCAGCCGGCCATCTCGCTCCCCAACGGATTCAACAAGGCGGGATTACCGCTGGCGATTCAACTTGTCGGCCGTCCCGGCGATGAAGCGGGCATAATCGCGCTGGCGGCAGAGTTCGAACGCGCCCGCCCCTGGAAGGACAAGCATCCTCCAATCTAGTTTTTTCCGATCGCGCTCTGGTAAAAGCGGGGCGTAAGGGCGAGAATCCGCGTGTGATTCCCAGCCTGGCGCTGCCTCCGAGCGCGTCGGCGGGAAAACACCTTACAAGCAGGACGAATCATGAGTTGGGATTTACAGACGGGAGCCAATCGAAAAACGGAGAAAAAATATGGAGACGATCAAGTTTGACGATATTGCGGCGCTCACGGCGAAGATCGGCAAGGAATTCGGTCCGTGGAGCGAGCCGATTCAAGTGACGCAGGAAAAAATCAATCAATTTGCCGACGTGACCGGCGACCGTCAGTGGATTCATATCGACATCGAGCGGTGCAAGAAAGAGAGTCCGTTCGGCGGACCGGTGGCGCACGGTTTTCTGACGCTGAGCCTGCTGCCGGCGTTCAAGAGCAAAGACGATTACACGATCACGGGATTTCGCAACGTGGTAAATTACGGCGCGAACAAGCTGCGCTTCGTCGCGCCGGTGCCGGCGGGCGCCAGCGTCCACGCGCGCTCGCGCCTGATCGCGGTCGAGCCCCGGCCGCTGGGCACGATGCTCACCCGGGAGACGGAAATCCAGGTCGTAGGTGGGCAGAAGCCGGCGCTGGTTTACGAAGCACTGATGCTGTTCGTGAAGTAGAAGTTGCGGGCGGCGACGGAGATCAGCGCATGGCCTATGAACAGATCCTTTACGAGGTCGCGGACAATATCGCGACGATCACGCTCAACCGGCCCGAGAAGCTCAACGCATTCACCGAGATCATGATGGACGAGATGATCGACGCGTTCGACAAGGCCGACGTGGACGACAACGTGCGCGCTATCATCGTCACCGGCGCGGGGCGCGCGTTCTGTGCGGGCGCCGACCTGTCGGGTGGGACGTTTGGCTCGAGGCGCGCGGATCGTCCGCAACGCCGCTCGGCGATCGGAGCTGACGGCACTGTGGATTGGACCAACGAGGCGATTCGCGACGGCGGCGGACGGCTGACGCTGCGCATCTTCGAGTGTCTGAAACCCGTGATCGCGGCGGTGAACGGAGCGGCGGTGGGCGTCGGCGTGACGATGCAACTAGCGATGGATGTGCGGCTGGCGTCGGAGAACGCGCGTTTCGGGTTCGTATTCGCGCGGCGCGGGATCGTGCCGGAGGCGTGCTCGAGCTGGTTCCTGCCGAAGATTGTCGGCATCTCGCAGGCGCTGGAATGGACATTTACGGGGCGAGTTTTCGCGGCCCAGGAGGCGCTCGAAGGCGGGCTGGTCAAAAGGATCTACAAACCCGATCAACTTATTCCAGCGGCGCGCGCGCTCGCTCGCGAGATAGCGGACAACACGTCGCAAGTGGCGGTCGCATTGATTCGGCAGATGTTGTGGCGGATGGCCGGCGCGGACCATCCGATGGAAGCGCACAAGGTGGACAGCCGCGGAATCTTTGCGCGTGGCCCTTCGGCGGATGCGAAGGAGGGCGTCGCGTCATTTCTGGAGAAACGTCCGGCAAAATTCCCGGACAAGATTTCCAAGGACATGCCCGCGTACTTTCCGTGGTGGCGGGAGCGCAAGTACAGCTAAGGCGTCCAAGGTTTGCGGCGGATGACGACGCGGACTTCGCCGGGGTGCTCGACCTTGACGATGGCGCGCTGGTCGTCGAGGTCCAGCTCGGCGGTGCCGTTGCCGCCGGACACCTCGATCACGCATCCGCGCGGGTATTGAATGCGCGGCACGAAGATCTCGGTCGAGCGGGCAGCGGAAGGATCGCATTCGAACATGAACTCGAAAGTGCCGCTGATACGATCGAATTTCATCGTGCGCGCAATACCCTGTGTGGCCCGCGCGTAAGGCCTAACGAAGCCGGCGAGCGCGCGGCCGCCGCTATTGATGTCCGCCGGATCGGTCTGCTGGTCGCGCGAGAAGATACTCAGATCCTCCTGATTCCACCCGTCGCCAATAGCCAGATCGTTGCTATTGGATGCCGTATAGTTCCATTGCGTACTATTGATGAGCAGAGTATCGAGTGCATTATACATTAGATCGAGCGCGATGATGTGGGCAGTCCATGGCGCATCGCTGCGATCGCCGGCGTGAAAGGCACGGTACGCGCCGGCGCCGTTCAAATCGAAGTGAATTCCAAATTCGCCGATGAGGGTGGGCGCGCCGCCATTCACCGTTTCCGACATCCCGGCCATCTTGCCGAGCTCGCGTTCGTAGCGCGCCTGGATCTGTTCGCTGGCGGTCGCAATTTCGCCGGTCAGCACGTCGAGGCTGAAATTCGGGCTAAACATCTTGGTGACGGCCAGGACCACGTCGTACCAGTGACCGGCGTTGACGCTGTTTGGGGGAGTCTCGGCGGGGAATCCCGGTCCGAGAAAACCCGAGAGCGGATCGAGCTCGGCGAACAGGATCCAATCGGGATTAATTTGGCGAATATTTTCGGCGACGCGCGCGAAAAATGGTCCCATGTAGTCTTCGATGAAGTTGACCTTGCGATCGCCGACGCGTTGGAAAAAGTCGTCGCGCAAAACGTCGAAACTGCCGTCGTCATTGAGCCGCCATGCGCCTGCATCCTGGAACGGATCGCTTTGGCCGCTGGTCCAGATCGAGATGCGCTCGGGATTGATTGTCCGATCTTGTTTGTGGACCACCGGGTTCGGTTTCGCTGTCGGGTCGAACTCGAGCACCGGTATCGAGCGCGTAACTCCATGCGACACCAGCAAGCCGTCGAGCGGCGACCACGCTAGGCCCGGCATCGCACGGTCGGGGTTGGTATCGCTTGGCCCGAGATGGCGATAGGTGAGTGACTGTCCGATCCATCCCGGGACCGGTTCGTTGAGCGAGTCAAAACCGATCACGTTGGGCAAATCGCGGATGCGCCGCGCGATCTCGCGCTGCGCTCCCAGGTAATGCTCGAGCATGTAGTCCTGCACGTTGACGCCGTCGATAGTCAGTCCGGGGGCGAAGTCGCGGCCGGCGAAAAACAAGGTCCACATGATGCCGTTGGCGGGACGGCGCTCATTCTGCACCCAGCTCATGGTCGGGTAGCGATCCTCCTGGCGGCCGCCGCGCGCATAGTCATATAGATGTTGCATTACATGAGCGCATCCCGACTCGGCGAGCCGGCGATAGTCAATTCCAACTTTCTCGAATAGCCAGCAGGGCGCGCCGTCGCCACCGGTCATTCGGCTCCAGACATCCTGGTGAAAATCCACGAATACGTAGAAGCCGTAGTCACCGGCGAGCCGGCACAACTCGGCGAAGTAGTCGAGGTACGCGACGTCGTAGTCGCGCGGGCCGCGATGCTCGACGGCTTCCCAGGTGGTCAACAAGCGCAGGCAATTGAAACCCCACGCGCGCAGGCGCGAGAAATGTTCGCCGGCTTCGCCAATCGGAAACGGACGGCCGATGAAGGAGGCCTCGCGATGGTTGGCAAAGTCGGAGGGAAAATTCGTGCCGCCGTCGGGGTAGGGGACCTTGCAATCACCGCCCAGATTGACGCCGCGCAAAATAACCCGGCGCCCGTGTTCGTCGAGGAACCATCGTCCTTCGATGTGCAGCCGCGACAGGCCAGTTTTTGACATTCGATTCACTCCGTGGTGCGAGGGTGACGCAATGTCCGCTCGCCCGTCAAGCTGCACAAGCATATGGCCGCGAGTTGGCAAGAGAGCGAGATAATTCCGAGCCTGTTCGTCTCCAGCGCCGGCGGTCTTCGATGATCGGCCGCTGGCTCTTTAGGTGTTTGCGATCAATTGACTATTTGGCGACGACGGCTCACGCTGGCGGCGTAACGTTGACTTAAGGCTCATGGCCAATTTTCTCAACAGCGCGCGCGAGTACTTGGAAACCGCGCTCAGGCATGTAAGGTCGGCGATTCATCCCTTGAGGCCATGGATTGCGCGCGCCCGGGGGTTGGGCCGTTCGCGCCGGGCGCGGAAAATCGCGGTGATCGTTGTCGCGGTCGTGCTGTTTGCGGGCCTGACTACTTACTTCGCGGTTCCGCCGGTGTTGCGGCACGTCCTGACCGGCCCCGTCGCGGGCAGCATCCATCGCCAAGTGAGCGTGGGCAAAATCCGATTCAACCTTTATGCGCTGAGGCTCGACGTGGACCAGCTGCACGTTGGCGAGCGCGACAGTCCGCAACCGTTCGTCGATATCGGGCATCTGAGAGTGAAGGTTTCGTGGACGTCGATTTTCAGATTTGCGCCGGTAGTCGGCGAAGTCGTGGTCGAGCGGCCGGCGATACATATCGTTCGGGAGTCGCAGCAGCACTTCAACTTTTCCGATCTGCTTGAGAGCGCGCCGACGCCGGAAAAATCGAAACCCGCTGCGCCGAGCGCGCCGATGCGATTCGCGGTTTCGAATATTCAACTGCGCGATGGCGAAGTGACATTCGACGATCAGCTGCTCGGCAAGCAACACAAGGTCGAGAAGATTCAGATCAACGTGCCGTTTATCGCGAACCTCCCCTCCGACGTGGACGCGTCCGTCGAACCGCTGCTGCAGATGGTGATCGATGGCAGCCCGATCCGGATTGCCGGCGTGGCCAAACCGTTCGGGGCGACACGCGATTCGGTAATTGACCTGAAACTGCATCGGCTCAACCTGCCGCTTTACGTCAGCTACGCGCCGATGAAGCTGCCGGTGAAAATTCCCGATGGGAAGCTCTCGGCGGATGTGTACGTGCATTTCGTGCAGGCGGAATCGCTGCCGCTGATTCGTTTGAACGGCACGGTAGCGCTGGATCAGCTCGACGTTCGCGACACGGCGGATGCGCCGATCGCCGCACTCAAACACGCCGAGGTGAAGCTGACTGACGTCGAGCCGCTGGGCGCGGTGTTCTCTCTGCGATCTATCTGGATCGATGGACTGCTCGCGCATGTCAGGCTCAACCCCGACGGAACCAACAATCTCACGTCGATAGCGAGCGGCAATGCGGCGCCGGCGAGTCCTCCAGCGCAAGCGGCGCCGGCGGGCAACGTGACGCAGGCGGCGGCGCCAGTTGCGGAAAAATCCACGGCGAAATCGCCAACCGATTTTTCGGTGGACTCGTTCGATCTCACGAACAGCGCGGTGGAGGTCCAGGATAACAGCGGCGCAAAGCCGGCGGCGGTGGCGGTCGATGCGCTCGGAGTCGGGCTTAAGAATTTTCGGACGATAGGCGGAGTGCCCGCGTCCGTCACTGTTAACGGTAAGATTCGCAGCGGCGGCACGATCGCGCTCAAAGGCGCGCTCGATCTGGCGGATTCGCAGGTTACGACGGAGGTGTCGATCGATCAGATCGACTTGCCGGCGCTGCAGCCGTTCGCGCAGTCGGTTCTTGCGGCCACGATCGCGTCGGGCAAGCTGAGCGCGAAGGCCAACGTACAGACGCATTTCGCGAGCGATCATTTCAACGTGCACGCGGAGCCGGCGACCGTCGCAATCGAAAATTTCGAGATGGATATGCCGCGCGAACGCGAAAAACCGGTGCTGTGGAAAAGTCTGAGCGTTGCGATTGGACAGTTCGACCTGGCGGCGCATCAGGCGACGGTCAGCGAGGTGCGCAGTAACGGGATGCATCTGTTCGTTCGCCGCGAGCGCGGCGGGAAATTGAGTCTCGCCTCGCTGATGCGTGGCGCGCCGGCGCCGCCGCCACGCAGCAAGCGCGCGACCGCGCGCGAAACGACGCGAATGCCGCGCGAGACCAGGCGAATGCCCCGCAAGCCGGTGCAGGCTGCGGCGCCGCCGTCGCAGAGTTGGCAATATCAGATCGCGTCGGTCGCGATGGAACAGACCGATGTCACCTTCGAGGACGACAATGCGCCGCAACCGGTCAAGGCGGCCGTAGCACCGCTGAATCTGCATCTGAAAAATGTGTCGAGCGACTTCAGCAAACCTTTTGCAGTCGATGTTGACGGCACGCTGAATCGCAAGGGCACTTTCAAAGTCACCGGCACCGCCGCGATCGCGCCGCTGAAGGCCGATCTGCGCGTCGCAACAAAGCGCCTGGACCTGGCATTTGCGGATCCATACGTGAGCAGCAGTATGAACGCGACGATCACCAGCGCGAACCTGACGATGGACGGCGCGGTTGGCCTGGAGCAGGCGCGCAACGATTTTCTGGTCAGCTATCGCGGCGACGCATCGCTCGGCAGCGTGCGGATGCTCGACAAGCTGACCAACGCTCTCTTTTTCAGAATGAACGCGCTCAACGCGAGTAAAATTGATTTCGCTCTCGGAAAAGGTCCGCCCAAGGTGCATGTCGGCGAGTTGGCGCTGTCGAATTTCTATTCGCGCATCATCCTGAACAGCACCGGCAAGTTGAATCTGAAGGACATCACTGCGAGCCCGCAAGAAGCGCCTACGTCGCTGACGCGAGCCACCGGAGCACCGGGCTCGAAGGGTGCGGTTCCAGTTGCGCCGACATCGACGCCGACTCCGGCTGCCGCGCCGAGTCCGGCAGCTGCGACGGCTCCTGGAGCGGCTCCGGCGGCATCGCCGAGTCCTGCAGAGCCTTACGCGGGGCAGCCGATGAACGCCGACATCGAGTTGAACAAGATCACGCTCAAGGGCGGCAAGGTCGATTACACGGACAACTTTATCAAGCCCAACTACACGGCGAACCTGACCGACATGGAGGGCAAGGTCGGCGCGTTCGGAACAAAGTCCACATCGCCGGCGGACGTTTCACTCGACGGGAAAATCAACGGGAGCGCGCCGATCAACATCGATGGGTCGATAAGCCCGCTCGCGCCGACTGCGTTTGTTGATATCAAGGCGAAGGCAAACGGTATCGAACTGACGGGCCTCACTCCGTACTCGACCAAATACACCGGCTATCCGATCGTCAAAGGCACGCTGACGGTTGATGTTCATTATCTGCTGGACCAGGGAAAGCTGACGGCCGACAACCATATTTTCATCGATCAACTGACGTTCGGCGATCACGTTGAGAGCCCGGATGCGACGAATCTGCCGATTCGATTCGCTATCTCACTGCTCAAGAATTCGAAGGGACAAATCGACCTGCGAGTGCCCGTGTCGGGGTCGCTCTCCGATCCGCAATTCAGCATCGGCAGCGTCATCCTGAGCGCGTTCATGAACCTTATCGTCAAGGCCGTGACTTCCCCATTCACGCTGATAGCGGCGGCGTTCGGCGGCAGCGGCGCGCAGCAAGATCTCGGCTATATAGAGTTCGCGCCGGGCTACGCGACGCTGACGCCGGATAGTCAGAAGAAACTGGATACCGTCGCGACGGCGTTGGCGGATCGAACTGCCTTGAAGCTCAACATTTCGGGGCGTGTCGATCCGGCATTCGACAAGGATGGCTGCCGCGAAGCCTCACTGGAGCACAGCATCGAGGTGCTCAGACGCAAGGACCAGGGAGACAGCGCGGACGCGAATACCAAAGCCGCCGCGCTGTCGACGGCGGACTACAACAAGTATCTGGCGCGAGTTTATAGCGCGGGAAAATTTCAGAAGCCGCGCGACTTCATCGGGTTGGCAAAGACAGAGCCGCCGGACGAGATGAAGAAGCTAATCCTCGCCAACACTCCCGTGAGCGATCAGGATCTTCAGCATCTGGCGCAAGCGCGCGCAAATGCGGTGCGCGCGTATCTGAGTACGAAACAAGTGGATGCGGCCCGGATGTTCGTGATCGCGCCGAAGCTGGACGCCGCCGGAATCAAGGATCAGGGCAAGACGACGCGCGTCGATCTATCACTGGAGTGATGCGCGCCGCAGTGCTAGAGCGAGCCGAAAATGCGATCGGGGATCGCGTCCCAGGCGCGGCGCTCCTGGTCGCGAGGCGCATCCTCGAGTTTGGTGTTCGCGCCGAAGACCATCGTTGGCCGGCGCGCCTCGGTATAACCCGTCCAGGTACCGGCACTCGCGCAGCCTGGATCGCCTGATCGTGCGAATGCCAGCCATGCGTCCTGCATCTGGACTGCCAGCTTTTCCGCGGCCGGGCCGGTGCCTGCGAATGCGGTCATCCCGGGCAAGTGATTGGTGCCGAAGACGAAGCCAAGCTCGAGGGCGTGGCAGCATCCCAGCGCGCCGTGCATCGCGGGCGACGGCCACGTGAAGAGATAACTGAAAACGCGCGGATCGTGGCGTCCCTGCACTTGCGCGAGGCGCACGCCGGGGATGCGGAAAACTCGGTCAGTCTCGATTGCGGTGAACAGTTCGGCCGGCGTCACGGGCTCGCCACGCGCGGCTCGCGCCTTTTCGTAAGCATCGATGAGGGCATCGGCTGCCGGAGCCGTCAAGTGCCTGCTGATACGCTTGCCCAGGCCGGCGCGGTCGAGCTTGTGCAATGAAGGATCCATCAAGGAGAACAATTTCCACTCTTCGAGCATGGAACCGACCATCACGGCCACGCCCGACGCCGAGCCGTCTGCCACCATCTCGATCGCGGCGCGCGGCGCCAGAGTACCGTCAGCTACCGGCTGATACGCCATCCCGAGTTCGGGATCGGGCGTTATGCCGTCGTCGAGGAGAGTGCCGGTGAGCAATTGCGCAGGCGTCAACGCGCGGATTGCGGCGGCGTCGCCGGGATGCACCCCGAGCTTCGACAAGACTCTCTCCGCCGTGCGATTCGCGCGCGCGACGGGAGCGCCGGTGTGGCTCGCGCCACTTTGCGCTATCGCTTTGTGGAACAGGCCGCGCGCAGAGGGCATCGCCAGGATAGTTCCGACGCTCATGCCGCCGGCTGATTCACCGAAGATGGTGACGTTGCCGGGGTCGCCGCCGAACTCGGCGATATTGTCGCGGACCCACTGGAGCGCCGCGACTTGATCGAGAATTCCTTCGTTGCCGGTCGCCGGAATCTTGCCGTTGGTCACGTCGGCCAGGCGGAGGAAGCCCAGCGGGCCGAGGCGATAGTTGACCGTGACGACGACCACGTCGCCGCGCCGTGCGAGAACCGAACCGTCGTAAAGAGGCTGCGAGCTGGAGCCGATACTGAAGGCGCCGCCGTGAATCCAGACCATCACGGGCCGGCGCTTGCCATCGGGCGCGGGAGTCCAGACGTTGAGGTAAAGGCAATCCTCGGATTGTTCGCCATCAACCACGATCGCGGAAAGCGCGCTAAGCATCACTGCGTTCTGATGAGCCACCGCGCCAAAGCGACGCGCGTCGCGCAGCCCTGTCCACGACTCGGCCTTCTCGGGCGCGAGCCATCGGCGCGCACCAGCGGGCGGAGCCGCAAACGGCACTCCTTTGAAGACGAATAGTCCGCCCTGGTCGTCACCTTCGAGCTTGCCTTGATGGATCGAAACAGTCGCGCTCATGTGGATGAACCTCGATACGAGAATTGCGGGGATTCTCGCAGAATCCGTGTGCAGCTCACAAACCCATCATAGCGTGTAATGCACGTTGGTGAGTTGCTCGGACACTTCCCAAAGCCGGGCCGCGGCCGCGGTGTCGCGAGCAGCCGCACTACAACCGACTTTGACCGGATGTCCCCACATCTCGCCGATACCGTCAGGGCCGATGTAGTCGCCGCCGTGGACCTCGGGCGCAACTGCCGCATACTCGGTAGGCAGCGCGCCCATCGCGGCGCTTTGCGCGAACAGGCTGTTGCCGACTGAGAAAAGAGATTCCATCATCGACGATCCCGACATCCGCGGTCCCGCGGCTTGCAGATTGGTCGCCGCATAGCCGGGATGGCACGCGACGCTGAGCAGTTTTGCGCCGGATGCGTCGGCTCGCCGCTGCAACTCGAAGGTGAACAGCAAGTTGGCGAGCTTGCTCTGCCCGTAAGCCATCCACTTGCGGTAGCCCTTCTGCCATTGCAGATCGTCGAATCGAATTTTGCCCATGCGATGCGCGCCACTGGCGACGTTGACGACCCTTGCGCCTTCGGTGGCGAGCAACCGATCGAGCAGCAAGCCGGTCAACGCGAAATGCCCCAGGTGATTGGTGCCGAATTGCATCTCGAAGCCGTCCACCGTGAGGCGGTACGGGATCGCCATGACGCCGGCGTTGTTGCAGAGCACGTGCAGCGCGGGATGCCCCCGATGGAACGCGTCGGCGAAGCCGCGCACCGACGCCAGGTTCGAGAGGTCGAGTTCCATCGCCTCGACCCTGGCGCCGGGCGATGATGCGGAGATCTGAGCGGCTGCCGTTCGAGCCTTCTCCGGGTCGCGACAGGCAATGATGACATCCGCCCGCTTGCGCGCGAACTCCAGCGCGGCTTCATAGCCGATGCCGCTGTTGCCGCCGGTTACGACGATCGTCTTCCCGGAAAGATCCGGCATGTCATCGGCGGTCCACTTCTTTTTTTCGGGCATAGCGCGCGTTCCTCCCAGTCGGCTGCACGAAGGCTATCACGGGATATGTCCTTGGTCACGATGGAGAAACATCGCCCCCCCCGCCCCGCCCCCGCCGCAAAAGCGCATTCACTAATTGAATGTGAAACCCACCGTGGGTTTCACACTTCCTTGGGCAGGGGTGACCCCTGCACCCACCGTTAATCGCTAAGTCGCGAGGCCGCGCCTTAGCTCTCAGGTTCATGGCGTGAGAGCGAGATCCGTCCCAACGGGCAGGGGTGGCCCCTGGCCGTGGCGACGGCAGCGCAGTATTAGGCCATTGGCAGGGGCCGCGCGCGACAACGGAGCGCGGCCTTAATACTGGGTGCAGGGGTCACCCCTGCGGTTTCACATTCAATTAAGTGAACGTGCCTTTAAGCGCTGCGAGCGCCGCGATCTGCGACATATCCACGCACTCTTCCAGCGCGTCGGCGATTCGATCGAAGGCCGTGCGCCGATTGGCGTCCGCGTCATCCTGCGCGGCGGATTTAAGCGCGGCGAGTCCTTTCGAAGTCCGTATCTCGTCGAGAAAGCTTCGTCGAAAGCCGGCGGAATCAAACATTCCGTGAATCGAAGTGCCGATCACTCGTCCATCGTCTGAGCGGACACCCTCAAGTTCGTTCACCGCGTTGGAGTCCCTGTGCGTCAATCTGAACAGTGCCTGGGAAGCCGCGACGGCGGTGATACGCCCGGAGTGAATCTCGTAACCGGAAACGGGCAGCTTTGTCGGGATATGAATTGCTCGGATTCGATCGGTGATTTTTTCGGCCTGAAAGGTGGTTTCTATTTCGAGCAATCCCAACCCAATCGTTTCAACCGTATCGCTCTCGACCCGGTCGGCGTCGATGACGCGCCGTCCAAGCATCTGGTACCCTCCGCAGATTCCAAGCACCCATCCACCCGCGCGACGGTGCCGCACGAGGAAGTTCTCCCAGCCGGATGCGCGCAGCCATTTCAGATCGGCGACGGTGTTCTTGCTCCCCGGAATGATCAGAACGTCAAGGCGTGGCGCCATGCCTGGATCGCTCAAGTAGTGAACGGCGACATCCGGTTCATCCTCGAGCGCTTCGAAATCCGTATAGTTCGAGATGCTCGGGATGTGTATCACTCCGATAGTCAATGGCTTGTCGCCGGGACGCGTCGCGATCCCGTCCAGCATGGCGGCATCCTCTTGCGGTAATCCCAGCCTGTGCTGCCACGGCATCACTCCGATTACCGGGATACCGGTGCGTTGCTCGAGAAAGCGAAGGCCGGGTTCCAGCAGCTCTTTATCGCCGCGGAACTTGTTGATCAGCACTCCCTTGAGGCGACGCCGATGCTCCGGCGCGAGCAGCTCGACTGTGCCGACGATCGAGGCAAAGACTCCGCCCTTGTCGATATCCGCGACCAGCAGGACGGGCGCGTCGGCCAGTTCGGCGATTTCCCAGTTGACGATGTCGCGATGGCGCAGATTGATCTCCGCCGCGCTGCCCGCGCCTTCGATAACAATCAGCTCAAAATCCCGCGCAAGGTTGTTATAGCTACTGACTATCTCAGGCCATGCCTCAGTACGATACCGCTCATAGTCATTTACGCCCATCTGAAACCGCGCCCGGCCCCGAATCACTACTTGGCAAACCATGCCGGGGCCCGTTTTCAACAGCACGGGATTCATGTCGGGGCTCGGTTCGAGCCCGCACGCTTGGGCCTGCACGGCCTGCGCGCGTCCGATCTCGCCGCCACCGGGGCAAACCGCCGCGTTGTTCGACATGTTTTGCGATTTGAAGGGCGCTACCCGGACGCCGGCGCGCGCGAACGCACGGCACAGCGCGGTGACAACCACGCTCTTGCCGACGTCCGACGCCGTGCCCATTACCATCAAGCTCCTGGCGCTCAAAACCCGATTCCTTTTGAAGCGACGCTCACGGAAGCCATAGCATCCGCGATGCTATACACTGTTTCAATACAGCTCCGGTTCGTGGCGACCGGGCGCAGCCGGCCTGCTGATCGAACGCAACGGGCGGAAATGGAAGAAGACAGAATATGACATCTCTGCATGAAGTATTGAAACGGGCGGAAGCGGACAAAGTTGCCGTCGGTCACTTTAATTTTTCGGACCTGGCCGCATTCAACGCGATCGTTGCCGCCGCGCGCGACAAGCGACTACCCGTGATGGTGGGTCTATCCGAGGGCGAGCGCGAGTTCACCGGCGTCCGACAGGCCGCCGCGTTGGTGAAGGCGGTTCGCGACGAATACGACTATCCGATTTTTCTGAACGCGGACCACACTCACTCGATCGCCAAAGCTGAGGTGGCGGCGAAAGCGGGATTCGACGAAATCAGCTTCGACGGGTCGGCGCTCCCCTTCGAGGAAAACATCGCCCAGACGAAGAAAGCGATCGAGGCGATCAAATCGATCAACCCTGCGATTCTTGTTGAGGGCGAGATCGGTTGGATCGGCGCGTCGTCGGCCGTGCTCGACAAGATTCCGGAGGGTGTCGGCGTTTTGACCACGCCGCAGGAGGCGAAGCAATTCGTCGATGCTACTTTAGTTGACGTGTTGGCCCCGGCGGTCGGCAACATGCACGGAATGCTCGCGAGCATGGTTCACGGCGACGTGCAGAAACGGCTGAATATCGAGAGGATCGCGGAGATCAAAGCCGCGGTCCGGATTTTCATGACATTGCACGGCGGGTCGGGCACCAACGACGGCGATTTCAAGAGGGCGATCAAGTCCGGCATGACTATAGTCCACGTCAACACCGAACTGCGGCTGGCATGGCGGAGGGGAGTCGAAGCAGGGCTGGCAGCGGAGCCGAACGAGGTGGCGCCCTACAAGATCCTGGCGGCTGCGGTCGAAGCTGTGAAAGAAGTGGTTAGCTCGCGGCTCGAGCTATTCAGTTCAAGGTAACGGCCTAATCACTGTTTGTCCGTCGGTAGATTGACAAATACCGCGGCCGTAACGACCGTAGTCCATAGACCGTCGCGATCGCCGATTGCGGATTGCGTGATGTTTCGCGTCTGAACGATTTTATCGGACAGCTTCCATACGTCCTTGCGTTCGTCGTAACTGACGTTGGGATCGAAGTCCACGCCGAGCGCGGTCGCGAGCATCGTGGCGGCGAGATCTTCGGCGTAGTCGCCAGCCTTCTCGTCGGTCTGCCCGAAACTCTTGTGCTCGGACAGATAGCCGTATTGATCCTTGTCGGCGGGAATTGCGAGGCCGACCGACGAGGCCATCAAGCGATGCGGTTCGTCGGTGGAGTTGTCGTACATGACGGTATAAACGATCTGGCCGGGCGTCAGGGTCTTCAGTCCGTCCTGGATGGAGACGACTTTGCAGCCGGGAGGGAAAATTGAGCTGACTCGAACGAGATTGAACTCGGCGATCCGCGCGTCGCGAAGCGCGAGCTCGAAGGAGGTGAGTCTCTCGCGGTGCCTGCCGACGCCCTTGGTCAGAAAAATACCTTTGCCTATTGGACCCATCTACTTTTGTCCCTCAATTCAATTTCTTCATTTACATAGAGCAAGCGCAAGCATTTTGCGAGGTTGCGCGGCGATGATTTACTCGTGAACAATGTTCGGTGAAGCAGTAAGATGATGGCTCATAAAATTTCGCCGAGGTGAATCGTGATCGAGACGAATCCATTTGGAAATACGGGTCATCAGAGCACGCGGGTTATCTTCGGCGCCGCCGCGTTTATGGGCGGGATGAAGCAGGACAAGGCCGACCAGGTGCTCGAGGTGCTGCTCGAATACGGCATCAATCACATCGATACGGCGGCGTCGTACGGCGATTCGGAATTGCGGATCGGTCCGTGGATGCGGGAGCATCGCAAGCGGTTTTTTCTCGCCACCAAGACCGCCGAGCGCACGTATGAAGGCGCGCGGGCGAGCCTCCATCGATCGCTGGAGAGGCTGCGGGTCGATCAGGTTGACCTGATCCAGATGCACAACCTGGTCGCGGAAAATGAATGGGGGACGGCGCTGGGAGCGCACGGCGCGCTCGAAGCGCTGGTGGAAGCGCGCACGCAGGGGCTGGTGCGGTTCATCGGAGTTACCGGTCACGGCTCGCAGGTTGCCGCGATGCATCGCCGCAGCCTGGAGCGATTCGCGTTCGACTCGGTGTTGTTCCCATACAATTTTACAATGCTGGAAATCGGACAGTATGCCGCCGACGTCGAGGCGCTTCTGAAAGTTTGCCGTGAGCGCGGCGTGGCGACGCAGACGATCAAGTCAGTTGCGCGGCGCCGATGGCAAAATGGCGGCGGCCCGAAATTCAGCTGGTACGAGCCGCTTCGCGATCGCGACGCGATCCGCAGGAGCGTCCACTTCGTGCTGAGCCGGCCGGGGTTGTTCCTGAATACGTCGAGCGACGCGACCCTGCTGCGCGATATTCTGGATGCGGCCAGCGCGAAAGCGACGGCGCCGGCGCGCGCCGAGATGGAAGCCGACGTGGCGCGCTACGCCATGGAGCCGCTGTTCATTCCCGGGGTGTCGGACACGATCTAGGCATCAACCAGCTCTTTTGCCTGGCACGTTCAGAGAGGGTCGGTGATCTCGCCAAGCATTTTGGTCAGCGCAAGGTTTTGCGAATAATCAACCTGGCAAACCACGAGCGACACGGAATCACCCGCAAGTGCGCGCTGCAGTGTCGGCAGGAGTTCGGCGGCCGCATCGACGCGGAATCCCTTCACGCCCAGGCTCTCGGCGTAGGCCACAAAATCGGGGTTGGTGAAGTCGCAATTGGAGTCACGCCCGAGCTCCAAACGCATCTTCCACTTGATCAGCCCATACGCGCCATCCTCCCATACAAGCACGACAAACGGGATCTTCTCGCGCACCGCAGTTTCCAGCTCTTGCGAATTCATCAAGAAACCACCATCTCCGGTCACCGCGAGCACCTTGCGGTCCGGGTACGCGAGCTTGGCTGCGATGGCGCCGGGGACCGCAAAGCCCATGGTAGCGAGTCCGTTCGAGATCAGGCACGTGTTTGCGGCGTAGGTCGGGTAGAGGCGCGCCATCCACATTTTCACCGCACCTGTATCTACCAGCACGATATCCTGTCGGCCCATCGCGTGGCGGATATCCGCTACCAGCCGACGCGGCCTTACCGGGAACGAATTATCGGTCGCACCGCGGTTAATCTCGTTGCGCAACAGCGAGCGGATCCTGGCGACGGCCGCGGATGCGCCGCTCGACTTCTCGCACGCACTGGCGAGCGCGTCGAGGGACTGCGAGATGTTTCCCTCAATTCCGACCGCAACGTGGTAGTGAGCATCGACCTCGGCGGGATAGCGATGAATGTGAATAATCTTCTTACGGGCATCGGGATTGAACTTCTCGGGCGCGTACTCCTGCAGGTCGTAACCCACGCAGATGATTACATCGGCACGGTCGAAGCCGAAATTTACATAGTCGTGGCTCATGAAGCCGAGCGCGCCCAAGGCGTTAGGATGATCGTCGGGAAACACGCCTTTTCCCATGAAGGTGGTGGTCACCGGAACGCTGAGCCTTTCCGCGAATCGCACAAGGGCATCGCCGGCATCGTTGCGCGCCGCCCCGTGCCCGGCAAGTACGATCGGCGCTTTGGCGCCCTTCAGCACCTCCGCCGCGCGCCTGATTTGGCCCGCCGACGGAGCCGTATCATACACAACGTTGACCGGGAGCGGCGCGGCGTCACGACGGATCGGAAGCTTCTCGACATCCTCCGGCACGGCCAGGTAGACAGCGCCGGGCCGCTCAGTCTGCGCGAGCTTGAAGGCCTTGCGGACCATCTCTGGAATTGCTTCGGATCTTAATACGATCTCGGCCCATTTGGTCACCGGACGGAACATCGTCACCAGGTCCACGCTCTGATGTGACTCCTTGTAGATTCGGGACAGAGCGACTTGCGCCGAAATCGCCACCAGCGGAGCGCTGTCGGTTTGCGCGTCGGCGACACCGAGTAACAGGTTGATCGCGCCCGGTCCGAGCGTCGCGATGCACACGCCCGCGCGGCCGGTCAGGCGCCCATACATGTCTGCCATAAACGCGGCGCCTTGCTCATGACGTACCAGGATGAAGCGAATCGACGAAGAGTTCAGTGCGTCGACGAAGTAGATGTTCTCTTCGCCGGGGATGCCAAACACATATTTCACGCCCTCATTCTCGAGGCATCGCACAAGCAAGTGGGCCGCATTCAAGCTGTTGTCTTTCGCCATGCGGCTTTCTCCTGGCCGGCTCGCAGCTCGCGCTGACAAGAGCCTCTCATCGAGCTATTGAGCGAGAGTTGAAGAGGGCCGCTTTTGTCCTCACCACTGGCCGTCCTCCAGCGCACCGTCCCAATTGCGTTCAAACCAGCATGAGTAAAGGCTTCTCGAACTCTCTATCAAATTAGTATTTCACGGAGACAACGGAAATCCGGGCTAAAGCTTCTCGACCGAAGCAAACGCGCGCTTTGCGGCGGCGACGAATGCCCGCACGCGAGCCGGATCCTTTTTCCCGCGATGGCCGGGAACGTCAGTGTGCGTAAAGGAATCGACGCCCCAGGGCCTGACGGTGGCGATCGCATCGGCGACGTTGTCGGCGGAAAGTCCGCCCGCGAGGATCACCGGGATGCGCGAGCGCTCTACGACGGTGCGGCTAATCGACCAATCGTGAGTCTCGCCGGTTGCGCCGGCAAACGGCCGACCCTTGGCGCCTGAATCCAGCATCAGGTAATCGACGCAGTCCTGATGTGCGTCGGCCTCGGTGAGCGTTTCGCCGGCGCGCACGGCAATCGCGCGCAGGAGCATGACGGGCGCGATGCGGCTGCGAATCCAGGCGCAGTCTTCGGGCTCGATCTCGCGCGCCGCCACGTGCAGGATGTCGGGCCGCACCGCGTCAACCATCGCGCAAATCTCGTCTCGATCATCGGACAGCGACAGCGCTACACCGCGCGAGCGGGGGCGGATCGCCGCAAGAATCGAGCGCGCCAATTCCGCGCCGATTGCTTCGGGTACGACACCCGGCTCGGCAATGACGAGGCCAATCAGATCGGCGCCGGCGTCGGCGGTTGCAACCGCGTCCGATACAGACGTCATGCTGTAAATCTGGACGACCATCAGCTCGCTCAGAAGTTGCGGCGGTAGGTCACGTAGTTCGCGCACACCTTGGCGCCCAGCTTTTCCGCGGTGCGGCGCGACGGCCAGTTGTCGTCGAGCACGAGCGTGTAGCTGAGAAACTTCGAGCCCTGGCGGATCAGGTGCAGGTACGAATACGAGGCCATCGCGAGGTTTACACCGCGGCCACGCGCATTCTCAAGCACGCCGATGCCGAGAATGTTGAGCTTCTCGTTATCGGCGAGCTTGCGGCCGGGATTGAGAATAGCGCCTTCCGGATTCGGGGGAGTAACCATCAGAACGCCGACCGGCTGCCCATCGCGATACGCAATCACCGAGGTCTCGAGGGCGCCGGACATCCCGAAGAAGTCGAACAGGAATGCGAGTTCGTCGGTGCTCAAGGGAGTCACGCCCCAATGACGCGCGAAGGCGGTGTTCCAGGTGTGCTCGAAATCGCGGATTCGGCGCGCGGCAGGCAGATCCTTCAGCGCGACGATTTCGAAACCGCCGCGGCGGCTCGCTTCGAGTGCGCTTTCATAGCGCGCGACCAGTTCCTGCGTCACCTCAATCTTATAGTCAACCCATCCGCGCTCGGTTTCGAATCCCGCGTCCTTGAGTAACGAGTGATAGTAGGCGGGATTCTGGCGCGCGAAGTCTGGCGGCAGGGTTTCGTAGTCGTCGATCACGAACGGAAATTCGAGCAATCCGCAGCCGGCTCGCGCCGCCGTCGCGCCATTCGCCTTCATCCACGCGGACGCCGCGTCCATCAACAGTTTGACGGCGTCGCGCGTACCGGGCATCGCCTCGAACATCACGATATGCCCGAGCGTTTCGTGCCAGTGGTGTTGATAGTGGCCGTCGATTATCGCGACGGCGCGCGCAACTATGTCGCCATCGACGCGGGCGGCGAACGGCCGGATCTTGCGCCCTTCGCCGAACGGCCTCTCGCCCATCAGGATCGGCAACTGCACCGGAACCATCGCGGGCCATCGCGCGCTGCGGTATTCGTAAACCCGATGTTGAAAAAGAATGAGCTCGGTGAGGGCTTCTTCGCCCGAAGGCGATTCGATTTTGACTGACAACTAGAGACCCTCCCAACGCGCTGACAAATCGAGCGCTTCCATTCATGTTGCCGGACAGCACGCCGGCGCGATGTCGCCTTGTTTCTGATCTCTGCGTGCGCTAACCACTACGCAGGGGCGAGCGTAGCGCCGTGCGAGTGAAAACGTCAAACAATCGCGGGCCAATGGCGTCCCCCAGGAGCGGCTGAGCGTCATGGTCGAAAAAACGATCGAGCTCACGGGTATCTCGGCCACCTCGGTCGAAGAGGCCGTGCAATTGGCAATCTCGCGCGCAGGCGTCACGATCGAAGGCATCCACAGCGCTCATGTCGAGGACATCGCCGCAATGGTCGAGGCCAATCGAGTGGTGCGATGGAAGGTTCGAGTCAAAGTGACTTTCCAGGTGAAAGACGAGCTGCACGAGTGAGTAGCTCGCGCGAGTATCCGGATTGCACTCGTGAGGGTTGATCCGGTGACCTCCGGCCACGAAGGAAGGCGGCGGAGCGCAAGGACTTACCGGTCATGCGCAACCTGCCGCTGAGAGTGATCGATGGCGACGAAAATAGTTGAGGTTCATCCGGGTATCTACGAGGTCTTTCTGCCGCTGCCGATGCGGCCGACAATCATCAACGTTTATTTGCTCGACTGTCACGGCGCATGGGCGCTTGTCGATACTGGGATGAACTCGCCCGAAAGCATCGCCGCACTCGAGGAAGCGGTGGCGGAAGTCGGGATCAAGATCGAGGATCTCGATGCGATCATCGCCACGCATCACCATATCGATCACTTCGGCGCGTCGGGCGAGATTCGCCGCCGCAGTCACGCCACGACGCACATTCATCGCCTCGAAGCCGAGCGCGCCGGCAGGATGATCGAGTTCGGAAAGATGAGCCCTCACGATCGGCCCGAGTCGCGCGCGTTTTTCATGCGCCACGGATTTCCGATCGAACAATTAGCGCCGACCGGGATGCGCCCGACGTGGATGGGGACGTCGATGTACGGGCCGGTCACGCAACCCGACAGGTTCATCGACGATCATGACGTAATCAAAATCGGCGACCGCGAACTCGAAGTGATCTGGACGCCAGGCCATTCCCCGGGTCACAATGTGCTTTACCTGCGCAAAGAGAAGGTGATGATCGTGGGCGATCATCTGTTGCCCAAAATTACTCCACACGTGGGTATCTATCCGGACGCGGAGGGAACCAACCCGCTCGGCGACTTCATCAGTTCGCAGCTGAAGGTCCAGAAATTCGAGGTAGAGCTGGTATTGCCGGCGCACGGCGGCGTGTATCACGACCACCGTCATCGCGCCAATCAATTGATAGAGCATCACCGGTATCGAGAGGCCGAAATGCTCGATTTGACGCGCAAGGCGCCGCAGACGGCGTTCGAGATCGCGCAACAAGTATTTGGGGGCGAAGAACGGCCGATATTCCATGTGATGGCGGCGACCTTCGAAACCCTTGCGCATCTGGAATTTGCCTGTTTTGGAGGCCGGGCGCGCCGGTCGGAGCGGGGCGAACGAATCGTGTTCCAGGCGTTATGAGCGAATTACGGGGGGTTTGCTAATTTTTCCAGACGGTGTATTTTGGCCCTGCTCAAACGAGCGGCGGATAGCCATGTTAGCTCGGTTAGCGGGTGGGTCCCTAGATTGAAGGAGGATGCCATGAAACGGAAGATCGGATTGGCGCTGGCTTCGGGGCTGGCATTGTTGGTCGCCGGTTGCGCGAGTCAAAGTAGCAGCGGCGCGGGAGCCGGTTCCACGGCGCCGGCAACAACCGAGACGGCAAGAAATTTCAACTTGGCCGTCAAGTGCCCCGGCGTGCACTGGGAAAAGACGCACGGCTGGTCGAATCAGCAAATTATGCAGCAGGAATCGCTCGAGGAATCGGACATTCCTGCTTGCGAGCAATGGGTTCAGGCGCAGCCCAAAGGCTACGTGCCTCCTCCGCCTCCGGGAACCCCGGTGGCAGCGAAAGCTCCTTCGACTGGCGGTGCTCCGGCTCCGGCGCCGCAGTAATACGTCTGAGGGTGGCGTGCTGCTTCGCGCAAATTGCGCGGATCTGAGCACGCCGGCATAAAAAAGCCGAGGCGGCGCGGCATCTTGCTGAGATGCGGCGCCGCCTTTCTATTTTGCGTGATTTCAGTATTTCACTCCGTCACTTAATAGCGCCGGAGGAAGGTTTTTTTCTAGCGAGTGTGGGCCGTCGC
Organism: Binatus soli (SeqCode); assembly: GCF_050015535.1. Taxonomy (NCBI): domain Bacteria; phylum Candidatus Binatota; class Binatia (SeqCode); order Binatales (SeqCode); family Binataceae (SeqCode); genus Binatus (SeqCode); species Binatus soli (SeqCode). The sequence continues at coordinate 129,172 of NZ_JBEKBF010000013.1, forward strand.
CGTGCGTTTTGCATCGCGACGTCCGGATGCACTTATACGGCCGCTGCGGACCACTGGCGAGCGCCTTGCCAAGCGCCGCGTGGACACGCCTGCAAGCTGCTGAATCCGCCAGTCGCGTAGACCCCTGTGCAGAAATTGCGGTTCGATTCCGAGCGTTTCGCAGACCGTCTCGAACGAGAAGGGGCCTTCTCCGCCTTCCCCGATTAGCCACTGCTCGGCCTCGCTGAACAGACGCTTGCGTGGTCCGCCCTTGGCGTCGGCGTTATTCTGGAAGCATCGAAGGGCGTCCTCCAGAATAGCCATCATCAGCTTCTTGACGGGCCGGATGTTACTGTCGTCGCGCCGGCTGTCGTAAAACTGCTCGGGCGTCAGAACGTCTGGCACGAAGAGATTTCCGAGAGCGCTATTTTCCCATTCCATCGTACTTTTGTCCTCACCCGACAATGCCTGCGCCAAAGCGGAATCAGGCGATCGGCGTCGGGATTCTGACTTTTGTGTTGTTCGACAGCAAGACATGCAACGATCATACCGAACTTATCGGAACCAGCCCATTGCAATTTAGCTAGCACGTTAAGCCATCATGAACGCTAAGCCGGATTGCGAGTTATTGCGAAATTCGGGGTATCGGCAGTGTTTTCGCAAATCGCTCCGCATTATGCGAATTATGCGGCCTCTGGCTGCAAGCTGACTCATTTGCGACATGCGTTACGATTTGGCCACAGACCGTCAGTCATTTGTCACTCGGATGCCATAAGCAGGCTACCCCCTCATGCCCGGAATTTTAAGGCATTATGAGCGAATTTGGAAAGCCGGATTCAGAACCCAATGGGCAGGTAAGACCAATTCAGTTCCGCGCAATACACTATTGGACGGTGTCGGGGCCGCCACTGGTGCCTGCAGGCCCACGCTTGCGCTCCTCGAGCTTGAAGGTCAGTACGTCGAGCAGGCAATCAACACGATCCGTCAGCGCCTCGAGCATCGTTTGTTTCTCGAGCGGCGTGACGTCGAGATGAAAGCACAGGAAGTTGATCAGCGCGGCGCCGCGCAGGCCGCGTTGCTCGACGATCGCGCGCCAAGCCTCATGCGCGGCCTCGCCCAGATAGCTGAACAGCATCTCGCGCAGCGCGTCCATCGTCTCGGCGTCGCAATCGAGCGCGTCGGGCCGAACCGGGCACCAATTCACCTCCGCTTGCCGATACGAGCGATCGCGAATTTCGCGCACGATGCGAAACTCGCCAACGCCCTCGAGGACCAGGTTGTAGCGTCCGTCGGCAAGCTTGATGAGACCGCCGATTTTTCCCGCGCATCCGACCTCGAAAATATCCGGAAAGGCGTGATAGTCGCGTTGCCGGTCGCCCTTGAGCAGCGCCATCCCGATCATCCCGTGCGAGTCGGCGACGTCGGCGATCATCTCGCGATAGCGCGGCTCGAAAATATGCAGAGGTACGCTCAACCCGGGAAACAACACGAGGTTGGGCAACGGAAAGATCGGAATGATAGTGGGTAATGCAGCCACGTTTTTGGACGGCGTCTGTTGGTCAGGTTAGGGCCGTTACGATCCAGCGTCAAGGAAAAGCGTCGTGGCGGCGGTCTGGTCGCGGCGGAGATACCACCGGCGCGCGGTTTTGCTATGTTTCAGTCAGACGATCCGCGACTTTGAGGAGGAGCACGATGGGTAAGATCGTCGCTGCCGTATTCACCACGCACGTACCGCGGCTGATGATCGCCGATCCGGTGGCGCGCCGGGCGTACATGGGCCGTCACGTGACGACCTTTTACGACGCGATGCCGAAGCTTGAGCGCGAGCGCCTGCGTCATCTCGAATTCGACACTTTCTTGCTGATCGATACTCACTGGTTCTCTACTTTGGAGTACGTACTCAATGCGCACGAGCGGCTGTCGGGTGTGTTTACGTCGGAAGAACTGCCGGCGATGGTGCATGACCTCGAATATGACTACCGGGGCGACCCTGAGCTTGCGCGCGGCGTTGAGATCGAGGCGCGCGAGCGCGGGATTCGCGCGATTGCGTCGGCGCATCGCAACTTGCCGGTGCACTACCCCACGCTCAACGTGATGCACTACTTCAATCACGAGGCGCGCCGCCGGGTGCTCTCGGCCAGCGTGTGTCAAACGGCGTCGGTCAAAAACGATTTGGCTTATGGCGCCGCGATCGGACAGGCTATCTGGAAATCGAATCGCCGGGTTGTGATCGTGGCGTCAGGCGGGATGTCGCACAAGTTCTGGGACTACGATCGAATTCTCGACCGCGCATCAGCGTCGCCCGACGACATCGCCTCAACGGCCAATCGTCTCTACGACGAACGAATCATGGAATGGTTCAAGGCCGGGCGGCATGACGCGGTGCTCGCCGCCGCCGACGACTACCGCGCGCATTGCACGCCCGAGGGCCGCTTCTCGCACTACATCACGATGGCCGGTGCGATGGGCGCCGACGCCTGGACCTGGCGCGGCGAGCAGTTCGGAAAGTACGAGGCCGCGATCGGAACCGGCCAGGCAATCTTTTTCTTTCAACCGTCTATCAGTGGAGCCGAGCGTGCCGCTGCCTAGCGCAATTCAGCCGGAGGCGCGCGTTGAAACTCGCACACGGAATACCGGCGATGCTGGGGACGCCGTTTCACGACGACTACCGGCTCAATGTCCGGCGCCGGTGGCGGGGGAGGGGCGCGGACGGTATCGTCATGCTCAACTATCCTGATGGCGAGACTTCGAAAGGCGGCGCGAATCTGGGGAAATCCCAAGGCACGCGAAATTGGCGAGCGCGTACTAATCACGCCTGACGACCGCGTTTTCACGATCGATCCGCCGGCGATTTTCGGCCGTCGCGCGCCGGTCGAAATCGAGATCGGCGCGGGCAAGGGCGAATTCATTATCGAGCGCGCCGCGGAATTCCCCGAGCGCGACTTTCTCGCGGTGGAACTCTCCGCGACGATCACGCGCGTGCTGGCTGTGAGATGCGGTCGCGCGGGGCTCGACAATTTGCGGGTCGTGAGAATGGACGCGCGCACGCTGGTCAATCTGATGCTGCCGGACGCGAGCGTAAGCGCGTACCATATCTACTATCCGGACCCCTGGCCCAAGGAGCGCCACGTCAAGCATCGGCTGTTCACGCCGGCGCTCGTCGCGAGTCTGTTTCGTACCGTCGAGTCGGGCGCAACCGCCTACGTCGCAACTGACGTGCGCGATTACGCGGGCGAGATCTTCCCGATGATGCTCGCGGCAGGTTTCATCCGCGCGGTCCAGCTCGCGCCCGGCGCGGATCGAACCGGGTTCGCGCGCAAGTACGTGGCTGCGGGCAAACCGGTTTTTTCGGCCTCGTTTCGCAAGCCGCGCAATTCAACAAGTCGCTGAATCTGCCCGGTTATCGCCGCCATGCCCCGAATCGGGGCTCGGGCGCAGATTGCAATGCGGAACAGCGTTGTTTAACCTTTTTGCGTCTCTCTAAGATGAAACGATTGCTGTTGATATTGGTGGCTTTTGCTCTGCTGCCCGCGACCGCGTGCAGTCTGCGCCAGAAGCCCACCGGCGAGAACTACTACGCGCAAGGCCAGCTTGATTTCGCGAACAGGGAGTACAAGGCCGCCATCGAAAACTATCAGCAGTTGATCGATAAGTTCCCGTTCAGTCCGTACGCCGAGGATGCCGAGATGAAAATCGGCCTCGCCCATTACCAGCAAAAGGATTACGCCGAAGCGATCGGCGCGCTCGACGATTTCCAGCGGATGCATCCGACCAGCAAAAACCTCGAGCTCGTCACCTACTACATCGGGATGAGTTACTACGATCAGATGGGGCGCGAGGACCAGGATCAAGGCAAGACCATGGCGGCGCTCAAGCGCTTCCAGGAATTGGAACAGCGCTTTCCGGAAGGCGACTTCGCCGAACTGGCGCACGACAAGGTCTTGGTATGCCGCGAGATGCTCGCACGTAACCAGATGATCGTCGGCAACTATTACTACAAGCGCGCGAACTTTCGCGCGGCGGAGTCGCGATTTGCCGAACTGATGCAGAAATATCCGGAGACTCCCGTCGCCCCGGACGCGCTGTTCGAGCTCGGAATTTCGCTGGAGAAAGAAGGCAAGCGATACTCGGCGGCGCAGGCTTTCGCCGCCGTCAAGAAGCATTTTCCGAACTCCAACTACGCGAAAAAAGCCCAGACCGAGTTGGCCAAGCTCCACGAACCAATCGATACCGAAGAAGATCCGCTTCCACTGGTGCTCGCCGAGACCGGCTATGGCGGAAATCCCGATGATTCGAATGCGGACAAAGTAGTGGTGCGCCAGCGCTCCGATGTTGCGTCAGCCGCTGGCTCGTCGGCATACGGATCCGACGGACTGCCAATCCTCAACGCGCCATCGTCGCCGCCCGATCTTCACAGCCGAAAGCCCGGCGGGCCGGACATGATGCCTGCGCCTGCCCCTATCCTGCCAGCGCCCACCGGCAGTATCGCCGGCGCCGCCGCCGCACAGGCGCGCGCGATGACAGGCGCCGCCGGCTCGGCGCCGGAGCCGTCGTTGCATCAGATGGAGTCGGGCGCGGGCGCGCCGGCGTCTGCGCCGTTGTCGTTAAGCGAGCCGCCCACGGCCGGCCCGGCGACCCTCAAGACGATCAGGTTGTCATCGAACGATCCACCGCTGTCGGTGATTCTTGAACTCAGCGGGCCCGTCAGCTTCGACAAAAACCTCCAGAGCAATTCCGGCGGTTCGACGGCGACGGTTGTACTCAAGCGCGTTACACCCGACTCGGCCCTGCAGACTCATCTCGTGTTCGACAAGTCGATTTTCAAGGATTGCAACGTCTCGAGCAGCTCGTCGGGAACGACCGTGACCTTGAACATGCAGCCGGTCGCGCATTTTGCAGTCGTGCCGCTCGAGGGGCCGCCGCGCCTGCTGATGACATTTACGCCGCAGGCGGGAACCCTGAAGACCAGCGCGGCGAACTGAGCTGCACAAGCCCGGCGCGCGAGCCGTGCCGCGCCGCCCGATCACGCGAAGACTTCGTCGAACCTGATACCGAGGAATTTGAGCACCACTTCGGCGTAAACCTTCAGTCCCCAGTAAAAGCCCTCGACCGGCAATCGCTCATCGTTGCCGTGATAGAGCGCGCCGAACGGCATGTGCGGATCGAGCTTGACCGGCGAAAATCCGTAACACACAGCCCCGAGCTTCGAATAGAACTTGTTGTCAGTTGCACCGGGAATCATCCAGGCAATCGCACGCGCGCCGGGATCAGCCGCCTCGACAGTCTGCTTGATCAACTCAAAGAGCGGAGTGTCAGGACTCGCCTCCGCCGGTGGTGCGGTCTTGAGCAACTCGAAAGTCGGCTCGGGACCGACTATCTGACGCAGCTCGGCCATGAAGCTCTCGGGATCTTCGCCGGGCAGGGTGCGACCGTCCAGCACGATCGTCGCCTCGCCGGGAATCACGTTGTCCTTGTACCCGGCGCGCAGAATCGTCGGCGACACCGTGTTGGCAAGCATCGGCGCGAACAGCGGCCCGGGCGATTCGATCGGCACGCCCATCTCCTCGAGCGTCCGGCGCATAAGCGGCGAGACATTCTTGCGCATCGGCGTTTTCACGATCCTGGTGATCAGCTCGGAAATTCGGGAGATCGCAGTGTCCGGGCGCGGCATCGATCCATGCCCCGGCATCGCGGTGACCTTCATCTTGATCGTGACGAAGCCCTTCTCTGCCACCTGGATCGGGTAGAATCGGCGGTTCCCGAGATGAACGGTGAAGCCGCCGACTTCGTTTAATACGTAACCCGCGCGGACCAGTTCGGGATGCCGCTCGACGAGAAATTTCGCGCCAAAATCCGAACCAGCCTCCTCGTCTGCGACCGCCGCCAGTATGACGTCGCGATTCGGCTTCGCCCCCGCCCGCTTCATCGCGGTCATCATCACGAGGTCCATCGCGCATTTGGACTTCATGTCGATCGAGCCGCGCCCCCATACGCATCCTTGCGCGATTTCGCCGCTGAACGGCTCGCGCGTCCATCCCGATCGCTCGACGGGAACGACGTCGGTATGCGACGAGAGCAGCAGGGCGCCTGCGGAAGAATCGGCACCCGTATGGCGCGCAACCAGATTGGCCCGGGTTGGAGCGCCTTCGCGGATCACGGGTTCGATGCCATGAGCGCCCAGCGCGTCCGCCAGGTAATCGGCGGCGATTCGTTCGTTGCCGGGCGGATTGGTGGTGTCGAGCCTGACCAGCGCGCGCAGACAATCAAGCGCCTCCTGCTGAATCGCCTGCCAGGAAATTCTCATTGAGTTGCCCCTTCCCTTGAACCTGTAATTGTCATAGAAAGCTACAACTTGTTACAATATAAACTTAGATATCTGAGCGTTGATTATCGTGGCTGGAACGACGCAAAGAAAGTACCTTGCAGATGTAGCCGCGGGTAATTTGTGCCCGGTGGCATCCGAGAGTGAGTGACGATACCCTCGGACCAAGGTTACAGATCGTGGGCATCATTTGTGTTGAAAGAGTCATCGTCGCGGTGCGCGATTTGGCGGCGTCGTGCGAAAACTGGCGACGGGCCGGGTTCGCCGTTGCGAATCACGAAAACGAATTCGACGGCGCCGGTATCCGTATCGCTCGGCTGGCCGCGGGTGCTGTGGAAATCGATCTCTGCGCGATGCACTCCACCGAATCTGAGTCGCCTCTGACTGAACATTTGCGCGGATCGATTGAGAATGACAATGGCGGCGCCATCATCGGATGGGTCTGGGGTGTGAAGGGCGCCTCCACCGCAGATGAGCGTGAGTCGGGGGTGGGTCGAGATCGAGAATCAATCCTGCTGCCGGGGCTATCGGAGCCTACGACCAGGGCTGCGATGCTTTCGTCCGGATTACCGGGGGTCGTTACGGCTGCCGCTCCAACTGGTCTTGACATCGAGTCGCGCCGCCAGTCGCTCAGTCGGCTTTGCGGGAGCAACGCAAACAGCGTGGACTATCTCGAGCATATCGTCGTAATGACTCCCGTGCTGGAGGACGCGATCGCTGCGAACGAGGCGATCGGCGTCCCATGCAAGCGAATCCGTGAGGTCGGCAATGGCGCCAGACAGGCGTTTTTCAAGCTCGAGCAGACCGTGCTCGAAATCGTGGGACCGGCGCGTGGACGTCCAGGATGCTGGGGGCTTGCGCTGATGTGCTCGGACATCGCGCGAGCAGTTGCAACGGCGCGTGCGGGTGGCTTGCAGGCGACGGAGCCCAAGCCCGCGATTCAGGGTGGACAGATCGCGCGAATCGTCGAGCCGCTCGATGGAGTGGCGATTGCATTCATGCAGGCCGGCCCCCGTCGCGACGACTGAGCGATCGGAGTCAGGGAGCGCCTACTGATGCGCTTTAGAACGGGCGGTGGCCGAAGAACACGGCATTTATATCGCGCTTCGACGCCGCGAGTGCGTCGCGAGATTTCGCCGCCATCGTTTTCGCCAGCTCCCGGGCGGCCGGCATCAACGCATCAGGTTTGACGACCCGGTTCAGCGTGCCCATCGCGAGCAATTCCTCCGCCCGGTAATGGCGGCACATCAGGATCGCTTCCTTCGCGCGCCACGGCCCGAGCCTGGCGGCGAGTACGCGGGCGGGAGCGCCGCGATACGGCACGTCGAGATCCACCTCCGGCACCCAGAATTCCGCACCCTCGACCGCGATTGCAAAATCGAATGCAAGCGCGAATGACCATCCGCCGCCGACTGCGTAGCCGTTGATCGCGCCAATTGTGATTTGATCCAGATGCGCGAGCACGTCGAACGCCCGGCCTATCAGCCGCGGCCATCGTTTGCCGAACTCGCCCATGCGGCGACGGCGCTCGGCGGGATCGATGACGGAACCGGCCGGGTTCTTGAACATCGCGTTGTCCGCGCCGGCGCAAAAGGCGGTTCCTTTTCCAGTCACGATCAGCGCGCGGCAATCGCGATCGTCGCGGACGGCTTGCAGATGACGCTCGAAGTCGAGGATGACTCCTTCATCGAGGCAATTGCGGCGCTCGGGGCGATTGAACGTGATCGTCGTGATCGGGCCGTCCTTCTCGACGAGGCAGTTCTCCGTCATGTGGCTCGCCTCCCCTCGTGTGGCGGTACTTCGGCGCATCGCTCACGTTGGGAATCATGCCGCGATATGGGCGCGCGGTCCATCGGTCGGCCCGGATTGAAGGAGCGCAAGCAACTCGCAACTCTTTAACTTTTTCACTTTTTCATTCTTTCACTGGCTTGCGCGGTCGCGACCGATGTTGAACAATCGCTTTTTTCACTCTCTTGAGCGGAGAGGTGGCCGAGTGGTCGAAGGCACCAGATTGCTAATCTGGCGTACTGGGTAACCGGTACCGAGGGTTCGAATCCCTCCCTCTCCGCCATACAGTCTGGCATGTTTCCCTACTTTGTGGAGAAGTGATGAAATCGGCGCGTGGGGCGCGATTCACGCGCGGCAGTGGAACCAGAGAATGCCACCTGTCCCTGCTGAAAATGTCATTGGAGCCGAATTTTGAGCAGAGTCGTTATCGAATTGACACGATGAAATGAGGCCGGTATCGATTCGGACGGCGAACCAGTCGGGCTCTTGCCGGGATTAAAGGGCCTCCGACCCCGAAAATCGTCGATGGCGGCATAGCGGCCTAGACTCCGCCCAGGTTACAGAGTCGCTGAGATCGGTCAGGCAGCGAGGCGCCGGTAGCGATGATGCAGATTCCCGACTTGCGGAATCTCTATGATTCTACCGACCTTGCGCGGCTGAATGGGCCGAGGCTCTGGGCAATCCTTATTGAGCGAGAGATGTGTACGCGAACGGTGATAGTAATCGACGTAGGACGATAGTACGCGGCGCAGATGACGCTCGTTGAAGATCACTATGTAGTCCAAACATTCGCGCCGGACCGAGCCAATCACGCGCTCGACGTATGCGTTCTGCCAGGGTGAGCGAGGTGCGGTGACGACCTCAGTGATTCCCATTGCCTCCACGCGCTTGCGAAAGAGGAAGCCATACGAAGCGTCGCGATCCCGCAGTAGATAGCGCGGCGCCGTATCCCATGGGAACGCTTCGGTTACCTGGCGCGAGAGCCACGCCGCAGTGGGATGCTGGGTGACGTCGAAGCGCACGATCCTCCGGCGCGCGTGGTTGAGGATCACGATTACATAGAGAAGCCGGAACGACGCGGTCGCGACCGCAAACATGTCGATCGCCGAGATCCCGTCGAGCTGATCGCGCAGGAAACTACGCCAGGTCGGCGAAGGCACGCCGACTCTCCGAACCATGTACTTGGCGACCGTAGCCTGGCTGACCTGAAAACCGAGCTTCAAAAGCTCCCCGTGGATCCGGGGTGCACCCCACAGCCGGTTGGCCACGCTCATCTGCCGAATCAGATCGCGGACCTTGCGGTCTGCTCTCGGTCGCCCCGCCCGTGAGCGCCAACGCCAGAACAGCCGGAAGCCTTGGCGGTGCCAGCCAACCACGGTCGCCGGCTTCACTATCATGATCGCGTCGAGGCAGCGGGGCCATATCTTGTAGAGGAGAACCCAGAGCACACGGTCGGCGAAGGCCAGCCAAGGTCGTCCCGGGCGTTGGCGACGGAGGACGGTCAACTGATGGCGGAGCGCGATGATCTCAAGCTCATGCTCCGCGCGGCTGCGGAACCGGCATGCGATCGTGGTAGAGAGCGCAGACAAAAAGGTGTGCATGCCCGCGACGCTACGGCGGCCAAGCAAAAAACTCCAGTCTTCTCGCCGCTTTCGGAATTTTCAGCAGGGACA